>JANOTU010000025.1:0-12241 GCA_031416515.1 Hyphomicrobiales bacterium | reverse complement strand
TTCACATCAATGTATAATAGTTGTCGCCGTTTGCAAAGGCCCATTCGGGGATCGATCAGGAATATTGGCCAAAGTTCCAGGTAGATTTTGGCACTTCATTTGCTCGATCGAAAGCAGGCACAAGCTACACCGTTTCCCTGCTCCGATTCGTGCCGTATAACATCGTCCGATCAACGCCTTCAGCAACAACGTAGAGACTTCTATCGCATGAGTACAAACATCCCGCGCGGCGTCTGGATGCTGGGATTTGTCAGCATGTTCATGGATGTGTCTTCCGAGATGATCCACGCGGTGCTGCCGCTGTTTGTGGTGGGCACATTGGGAGCGAGTGCCGCGTTGCTCGGTCTGATCGAGGGCCTGGCCGAGGCCACGGCGCAGATTTCCAAGCTCTTCTCCGGCGTTTTGAGCGACCGCTGGCGCAACCGGAAGTATCTGGCGCTGTTTGGCTACGGCTTGGCCGCTGTGTCGAAGCCGTTGTTTCCGCTGGCGGGCAGTGTGGGCGCGGTGTTCGTGGCGCGCTTTGTCGACCGCATTGGCAAGGGCATTCGGGGAGCGCCGCGTGATGCCATGATCGCCGACATGACGGAGGCGGAACATCGCGGCGCTGCCTTTGGCCTGCGGCAATCGCTTGACACCATTGGCGCATTCGCGGGACCGCTGATCGCGGTGGGGCTGATGGCGCTTTTCCTGGTTGATCTCCGCACTGTTTTGTGGGTGGCCTGTATTCCGGCCCTGATCGCGGTTGCCTTTCTGGCGCTTGGGGTGCGCGAGCCCGCCTATGTGGGCGGTGACGCAAAGAAGCCCGAGTTTGATCTGGCTACGGCGCGTGCCCTGGGGCGCAGCTTCTGGATGGTGGCGGGCCTGGGGGCCGCCATGATGCTGGCGCGGTTTTCGGAAGCGTTTCTGGTGCTGAAGGCGGCGGATATCGGCATGACGGTGGCCTATGTGCCCCTGGTAATGGTGGCGATGAGTGCGGTCTATTCGCTGTCGTCCTATCCCGCTGGCGTGCTGTCAGACCGCCTGGGACGAAGAGGGCTTCTGGCGGCAGGACTGGCTGCGCTCATCGCCGCTGATCTCGTTCTCGCCAATGCCGCCACTGTGGCGGCGGTGATGATCGGCGTGTGCCTGTGGGGCCTGCACATGGGCCTGACGCAAGGCATTCTCGCCAGCCTCGTGGCCGACGCCAGCCCGGCGGGCCTGCGCGGCACCGGCTTTGGCGTCTACAATCTGCTGAGCGGAGTGGCGCTGTTGCTGGCCAGTATGATCGCCGGGATGATCTGGGATGCGGGCGGCGCGGGGCCAATGTTTATGGTGGGCGCTGGCTTTGCGGTCGTGGCGCTGGTGGGCTCGGCCTGGGTGAAGGATAATAGTCCGTAGACTGACTATATGATTCCGTCCCACCACACTGGATTGCTCCAGGCGCGCTTGCCGGCGTGGTCGATGGCGATCACACGGAACCAGGGGCTTTGTTTTTTCAGGAGCCAGCCTTTCTCCAGAGTGGCGAGATCGAATTCGGCGTTGGTGATGGCTTTGCCGGTGCGGACACAGGTGCGGGAATGGCCGCAGACCACGGTGATGGTGTCAACGGGCGAGGTGGCGATGCCGAGGGTTTTGCCGGTAAGGGTGAGGTCGTGAATGAGCGGTCCCTGGCTTGAGTAGTAGTGACCTTGCTTGAGGGCCACCAGCAGAATATCGGGATCAAGGCTTTCGGCTTTCACCTGCACCCAGCCGCCGAAATGATCAGGCGTTTTGAAATGCGCATCGTCGGTAGCGAAGGCGGTGAGGCGGCGACCTTCACTCAAAAGTTGATCGAGCAGATAAAGGCCTTCGCCGCGGTCATTCTCAATGGCGCAGCCGTGATTGTAGATTTCGACGGCATGGGCGCAATCAATGGCGCGGCCATCCTCGATGGTAAGCTGCGACCAGGCTGGGTGGGCAATGCCGATGAAGGCGCCGGCCTCATGGGCGCGCCGCGCCAGTTCAGCGCCGGTCTCAGCGGGGGCGGCCTTGGGGAAATCCAGCGGCAGGCCAGCGGCCAGAATATGCCACAGCTCGCCCGCGCTGGTTTCGGGCGCATGCAGTTCCGAGCCGATGATGGTGGTGAAATTATTGGAGCGGAAGGCCCGCGTGTCGGCAATCGGCCAATCGAAATGGCCGATGAAGTGATCCGACAGCATCATAAAATCATAGCCTGCGCGCTTGTAGGCATCGACCACAGCGCGGGGTTCCAGCGCGCCATCGGACAGAGTGGAGTGCGTATGAAGATTGCCGCGCCAGAAGCGGCCGGAGCGCGAGAAGGGGGAGAGCTGCATCTTGCTCCAGTCTTGTGTGTTAATGACTCTATTTTTTCCCTTCTCCCCTCGCGGGAGAAGGAAAGATAAGGTCGATGCCTCTATATACTCATTTGCATGCCGAGTTCCACAACACGGTCGGGCGGGATGCGGAAGAATTCGACGGCCCTCGCTGATTGATTGGTCAGCATGATGAAGATGCGCTGCTGCCAGAAGGGGAGGGCCGATTTCTCGGAAATGCGGATGGCGCGGCGGCCGAGGAAATAGGAGGCCTGGCGCGGATCGATGGCGAGGCCGTGGCTTTCACAGGCGCGTAAAGCGGCCGGCACATCGGGCTGTTCCATATAGCCAAAGCGGGCCTCGACAAGCCATGCGCCCAGCGGAAGCTGCTTGACGATGACGCGGTTGGCCTCGTTTTCGACGCGGGGTTTTTCGGTGGTCGCCACGGTCACGAAAACCAGGATGTCATGCAGCACCCGGTTGTGTTTCAAATTGTGCATGAGGGCGCTTGGCGCATAGATGGGATCGGTCTGCAGGAAGACGGCGGCCCCTGCCACGCGGGTAGGGCTGCGTTTTTCCAGGCTGCCAAGCAGGCTGATGAGTTCGATTGATTCCTTCCTGAGCTTGGCGGCGAGTGCCGCGCGGCCGCGGAGCCAGGTGACCATGATCAGGATGATGGTGGCCCCGATAAGGATGGGCATATAGCCGCCGCTGGCGATCTTGAGGCCATTGGCGGCGAGGAAGGTCAGTTCGATGACCAGAATGAAGGCGAGAGCCGGAATGACAAAGCGGCGCGGCAGGGTGCGGGCTTTCCAGAAGAAGATGATGGCGAGGATGGAATCAACCACCATCGAGGTGTTCACGGCAACACCGTAGGCCGAGGCGAGGTTGGAGGAGGATTTGAACACCAGCACCAGCAGCACCACACCACAGAGAATGAGCCAGTTGATCTGGCCAATGTAAATCTGGCCCAGTTCGGTTTCGCTGGTGTGGGTGATGTTCATGCGCGGCAACAGGCCAAGCGACATGGCCTGCTGGGCAATTGAGAAGGCGCCGGTGATCACCGCCTGGCTGGCGATCACCGTGACCAGCGTTGCCAGCAGCACCAAGGGGATCAGGCCCCAGGCGGGGGCCATCAGGAAGAAGGGGTTTGCAACGGCTTCCGGATGGGTGATGATGAACGCGCCCTGCCCCAGATAGTTGAGCACCAGCCCGGGAAAGACCACGCAGAGCCAGGCAATGCGAATGGGCTTTTTGCCGAAATGACCCATGTCGGCATAAAGCGCCTCACCACCTGTGACCGCCAAAAATACACCGCCAAAGACCAGGAGCGCCAGCCCCGGCTGGTCGAGCAGCATGGCGACGCCGTAGAGTGGATTGAAAGCGAGGAGGATTTGCAGATCGTCGTTGATGTGAAACAGGCCCATGAGGCCAATGACAGCGAACCACAGCGCTGTTACAGGCGCAAACAGCGAGGCCACGCCGGCAGTGCCGCGATATTGAAAGAAGAACAGTGTCACCAAAACGGCGATGGTGAGTGGCACGACATAGTCGGCAAAGTTCGGGTTGATGACCTTCAGGCCCTCGACCGCCGAGAGAACGGATATGGCAGGCGTGATCATGGCGTCGCCAAAGAAGAAGGCAGCGCCGATGATGCCGAGGGCGAGCACAATACCGCCCTTGCGCTTGAGCACAGTCTCGACCAGGACGACCAGCGAGAGAATGCCGCCCTCGCCGCGGTTATCGGCGCGCATCAGGAGGATCACGTATTTGAGGGTGACGATAAGGATCAGCGCCCAGATGAGGAGCGAGGCGACGCCGAGCACAGCGGTGCGGAGATCACCCCCCGCTACCACAACCGGATGCAGCGCCTCGCGCATGGCATAAAGCGGGCTGGTGCCGATGTCGCCAAAGACAACGCCGAGTGTGGCAAAGGCCATCTTGGCCGATGCGGGGATCGGCCCGGCGCCGGGAGTGTTGGGTTGAGTCATGGTCGCCCCGCAAGCGGGGTCGCTCCTTTGAATGTTCGGCGCGGTTTAATACCAAAGTTCATAAATGCTTGCCTTCCTTCCCCACTTGCAGGGGCTAAGGGAGTCACACATCTTGCGCGGGCGTGACTTGCCTTCTTCTCTTCTCCCTTGGGAGAAGAAGGGGCCCGTCGCCCTTACTTGCGCCGGGAAGATGAGGGGATGCCGCGCCCGCTTGACTGGCACCTGTGTACCCTCACCCTCCCATGTGCCACGGGCTATGGGCCCCTCCCTCTCCCAAATGAGAGGGAAAAAAGGAAACACGCCAGTTTGAATGCTGGTTGCAAAGATGTGTGCATACATAGTCCTACTGGGCCGTCACGACGGCGCGGCATTCGCCAGGTAGGGACTTGAGTGTCAAGTGGCGCTCCGGCGGGGGTTTCCTGGGCTTGGGGTCTGGCCGGGGCCAGGGTTTTTCGCCCAGCCAATAGGACAGCTCATTGCCGCAACCGGTGCCATCGGGCGGGCTGGCGCGGGCCTGATTCTTGCAATTGGTGGAGCCCTTGGGACAGTTGATGCGGATATGGAAATGGTAGTTGTGCCCAAAATAGGGGCGCACCTTGGCCAGCCAGGAACGATCGCCTTTGGCCCATTTACACAGGCTTGCCTTGATCGGAGGATGAACAAATATACGGGCCACCTCCGGGTAGGAGGCGGCGCGCTTGATCAGCCTTGCATGGGCCTCAGTCCAGATATTGGGGTCGATGTTCTTCCGGTCTTTGACCACAATGCGGCCCTGAATCTCTTCGCGCTCCTTGGCGGTGAGCGTGCGGTTCGGCATGGGGTTCAGCCAGATATCAGCATCAAGGCCAATCTGATGGCTGGCATGTCCAGAAAGCATGGGTCCACCGCGGGGCTGCGACAGATCGCCCACCAGGAGGCCGTTCCAGCCATCCCGCTCCTTGGCCTCAACGGCCAGCCTTTCAACCAGCGACACAACAGCCGGATGGCCCCAGTTGCGGTTGCGCGACAGGCGCATGACCTGCCAGGCGGGCCCGTCAATGGGGAGCGCCCTGGCCCCGCTCATGCAGCCATTGGCATAGCTGCCGATGGCCCGGGGAGCCTGGTCGGTCGGCAAGCGGTGGGCGCCAAAGAGATTTTTGGCCGGCACCTTATCCATCCCGGTGGTGATTGCCTTGGCAAGGCTGACGGTCTGGACCGGAGCCTCTGGCACAGCAGCCTCCTGGGCAGGCGCAACCGGCGCTGCCACAACCTGTTCCACAGCTTTTTTCCTCGATGGCTTTTTTGTTAGTTTCTTCCTGGATTTCCTGGCGGTCTGGCCAGCAACAGCGCTGGCGCTCATCTTGGCAAGCGTTTGTGATTCCGAGATCGATTGGGCAAGAACTGGCCTCTCCATCTGGGTCAGACAAAGGGCGAGGAGCAAGAATGATATGCGCATCATGGGATTACTCACTTTTTACGAAAGGAATCGAGCGAAACAACCTTGGGCGTATCGGCTGGAACGGGCGCGTCAGGCTTGGTCTCGGCAACGGCAGTCTTGAGGCCTGATTCTATTTTTGCCTGAACCGGTTCCGCAGCCACGGCCTTGGGCGGGGTGGCAACCTGTTCAAATTGCAATCCAAACTGCACAGAGGGATCCAGAAAACCTTTCACGGCATCAAACGGCACAATCAGTTTTTCCATGATGTTGTCAAAGGAAAGCTCGACCTCAAAGCGGTCCTCGGTGACGACAAGACCCCAGAATTGGTGTTGCAGCACAATGGTCATCTCGCGGGGGTAGCGCGCCGCCATGCGCTCGCCGATGTTGACACCGGGATGGCGGGTGTTGAAGGCAATGTAAAAATGATGCTCCCCCGGCAGGCCGGACGTGGCCGCAATGCGCAAGGCCTCGCGCACCACTCCTTTGAGGGCCGCTTGCGCAAGCTGGTCATATCGCATCAGGTCTTCAGGCATTCACTCAGCATCCAGGATCAGTTTGGGGCGTCCTTATAGTCCAAGTCCCGGCAAAGTCACACCCCGCAATTGCGCTTGGCGGCGGGTTGTGATTTTGCTACCCGCCATGGCAGTTGATCAGAAATCCGGTAAATTTTGGTGAATCCGAGTTGACGAGGGAAAGAACGCTTGAACTGTTCGCCGGACTGGCCGCCACGGCCATTGTTGCGGCGCTGATGGTCTATTTTCACGACCGCACCTGGTGGCCGCCCGATGATGGCTATTTTGCGCATGTGGCTGACACGATTCTAAGAGGCGGCGTGCTGCACCGGGATGTTCACAGCATTCACCCCGGTTACATCGATTTTACCAATGCGGGCGCCATGTGGGCATTCGGCGCCGATCTGCTCAGCATGCGCTATCCTTTGGCGCTGCTGGCGGTAGTCAACTGCATGCTGGCCTTTGGCCTGTTGCTGCCGCGCGGTGTTCATATCGCTTTTGCCGGGGGGATTTCCAGCGGCGCATTCAGCTTTATCCAGTTCATCAACCCCTCCCCCAATTGGTATATCCCCACTTTCGCGCTCCTGATCATTGCAGCGGCAAGCTGGATGAAGCCGGAGTCGCGCATTCGCGTGCCGCTGATCGGCTTTCTGCTGGTCACGGCGTTCATGTACCGGCAACTCAGCGGCGTCCACCTGATCATGGCCACGGTCACCTGGCTGCTGCTGGAGCAACGCGGCAACAGCGATGCGAGCCCACGGCTGGCGCGGCTGATACTGACGGTTTTTGCCGCAGTGACGGCGGCCTATGTGGTTTCAAAATGGAGCGCCACATCACTCCTGCTCTTTGGCGTCTGGCCGGTTCTGGCCCTCGTCATTGCGTGGCGTCGCGTGGCGATGGCCGATGGTGCGGCGCTGCGCCTGGTTGGCGGTCTGGCGCTGGGCGGCATAATCGGGGCCGTTCCGCTTCTTGCCTATCATTTCGTCAACGGCTCGGTTGCGGACTGGATGGCGGATGCATTTCTCGATGCTGTCAGATTTGGCTTTCATCCCCAGTTCGTGCAACGCACCTATAGCGACAACCTCATATACCCGGCGCTGTTTCTGATCATGGAGTGGTCATGGATTGGCGCCATAAATGCCGTCTTCTGGTACACAGCACTGCTGCTGCCTGCGGCTTTGGGCTGGCAATTCCTGCGGCTTTACAGCGCCCCGCCCCCGGAAAAGCCCTGGCCTATCGCCGTTTTGCTGCCGGTTTTCTACGGCCTCGGCGCCATCCATGATGAAATTGCCATCTATCTGCTGTTTACAACGGCAATGACGGTTTTTGGCGCGCTGTATCTGGTTGAATCGAAACAGCAGAAACAATTCGCTGCGGCAAGTATTCTAGCGCTGTCGCTGGTGGCCGTAACGCTGCACGCTGGGCGGCCCGTGACGCGCGGTATCCATGGGGCGATGTCGGGAGTTTCCGCACCGCTTGATTTGCCGGGCGGATTCCCCAGAGCCTCTGTTGCCATGGAAAAGAAGGACGCTGAATTATACGGAATCTTGCTGCGGGTTATCGCTGAAAATACCACCCCGGAGGACAAGATTCTGGCGCTCCCCTTCAATCCGGAGTTTTATTTTCTGTCGCAACGCCGCGCCGCCATGCGATCCTTCGTCTCGCAGCTTGGCCTGCGCAGCGAAGCGGAGACGCGGGCAGCGATTGCGGCGCTCAAGCTCAATCCGCCAAAGGTGCTGATCAACCGGCCGGAGGACAAATACAATGACGACAACACCAAAAAGCTCTTCGCCGCTCTTGCGGACCGCTACCGGCTGGAGCGCTCCACTCAAGGCTTCGATATCTATCTGCTGAAATGAAAGGCTTCTGCGCCATGGTGAAGTTTGCACGGCTTTCGCCACTAAAGAACAGGTCGATCTATCCTTCCTCCCCCGTTGCGGGGAAAGAAAGAAAGGGACGCGCGCTGTGAAGTGGTTGATCCTGTTTATGGGCATTGCCGCCAATGCCTCCGCCGGCGTCATGGTGAAGATGGCGGTGCTGAGCCCGCGAAAATTTCCATCCCTGAGCGACCCTATGGCCGCTCTCGCCAATTGGCCGCTGTGGCTGGGCTTGGGATTTTACGGCGCCGCATTCCTGTTTTATGCCGGGGCGCTGGCGCATTTTCCGCTGAGTGTCGTCCATCCGGTGCAGACATCGGGGGGCATTGTCCTGGTCGCCATGGCCGCCATGCTCTACTTCCATGAGCAGTTCTACTGGACAACGATTCTTGGCATCGCGCTGGTCATCATCGGCGTTGCCCTGATCACAGCGCGGGCTGGATGAAGTGCCGGTTTCTGTTGCCAGGTACCGGCGAACCCCGCCTAAAACTGCAAAGCCCTAGGACTTAGATTTCGGCGTTTCGCACTGCATCAAGCAGCGAGAGCGACCGGAGCATAGTTGTCATTGGCAACTATAAGTTTAGCCCGATAACGTCGGAACCATCCCGGGCAAAAAGCCATCCTTTACACCCTCGTCGATCCTGTTTCGCCCCCATCAAAAGCCGTTTCCCAAGGAACGGTTTCTGGTGGAGGCGCCGGGTACTGCCCCCGGGTCCGAAAGGTTTATTACGATAACCGTTTATCACCATAGTCGCCCCTTGCGGGGTGACAGTTGCCAATATAGGTTAGACCAAGCGACGATGAAAGGGCTAAAATCATGAGCGGCGAAAAAAGTGGAGAATGCTTCTGCGGCGCGGTTACGTTCACCGTCAGCGGTGCTCCTGCGGCGATGGGCTATTGCCATTGCGGAGCCTGCCGCGAATGGTCGGCGGGCCCCGTCAATGCTTTCACGCTGTGGCCGCCCGAAGCGGTGAAAGTGACAATGGGGAGCGAAAACATCGGCGTCCATCACCGGACGGACCGGAGCTATCGCAAATGGTGCAAAATATGTGGCGGGCATCTTTTCACCGATCATCCAAAGTGGAACCTGGTTGATGTCTACGCGGCGCTGATCCCTTCGCTGCCCTTCAAGCCGGTGGTGCATGTGCATTATCAAGAAACTGTGCTGCCCATGAAAGACGGACTGCCAAAGCAGAAGGATGTGCCGGCGGAAATGGGTGGCTCGGGCGTGCTGCTTCCGGAATAGCGCGCCATCTGCTGTTCGCGTTCTTTGCGGGAATCAGCTAGCTTGCGGCCATGAAGCAGTATCTCAACCTCATGGCCCATGTCCGCGCCCATGGTATCCCCAAGCAAGACCGGACCGGCACGGGCACGCTCTCAGTGTTCGGCCACCAGATGCGGTTTGACCTTGCTCAGGGGTTTCCGCTGGTCACCACCAAGAAGCTGCATTTGCGCTCAATCATCTATGAACTCCTGTGGTTCATTCGCGGCGAGACCAATATTGGCTATCTGCATGACAACAAGGTGCGGATCTGGGATGAGTGGGCAGACGGGAATGGCGATCTGGGGCCGGTTTATGGGGCGCAGTGGCGGTCCTGGCCTGCGCGGGACGGCTCCACCATTGACCAGTTGGGCGATGTGATTGCCCGGATCAAAAACAACCCGGATTCGCGCCGCCTGATGGTGACGGCCTGGAACCCTGCCGATGTCGACGCCATGGCCCTGCCCCCGTGCCATTGCCTGTTTCAGTTCTATGTGGCCGAGGGCAGGCTTTCGTGCCAGCTTTACCAGCGCTCGGCGGATATTTTTTTAGGCGTGCCGTTCAACATCGCATCTTATGCGCTGCTCACCCACATGGTGGCGCAAGTGACCGGGCTGAAGGTGGGCGAATTCATCCACACGCTGGGTGATGCCCATCTGTACGCCAATCATCTTGAGCAGGCCGATGAACAATTGCAGCGCCAGCCAATGCCCCTGCCGCGCCTGGCGATCAGCCGCGATGTCAAAGCCATTGATGATTTCCGGTTTGAGGATTTTAGTTTCGAAGGCTACACTGCTTTGCCGCATATAGCGGCTCCGGTTTCCCGTTGATGGCAAATCTGGGAGCGGACTTTTCGGGCGGCTTCATGCGGAGGCTCTATGTTGCCTCCAATCCGGCGGGGCTGGGCTGGGCGCTTGGCATTGTGGCGATGCTGCTTTTGTTCAATGTGGTGTTGCAAACCATTTTTGGCGCTGTCGCCGCCATTGGCATTGTGGGCGGCGAGTTTGGCGATCCCCGCCAGGCCATCAAGGGGCTGATGATCGGCATCTTTCCGGCGGGCGTGCTCACGCTGCTGGGAGCGTGGGTTCTGGCCAGGACCCGGGGCGGCGTGCCGCTGGAGGTGTTGAGCTTGCGGCGCCCGGCTTTGAGCGCCTCCGGCTGGAGCCTCGTCATCGGCGGATTTGTCGTCTGCATGTACGGCGTCATCATGCTCATCGTCTTGGTCTTCGGCATTGATGTCACGCAATACACACCAGGCCCCGACGGGCAGTCGCCAGAAACCGGGTCGGTGGGCTTGGTAAAGGAGGCGATGTTCGATCTCGCCAATGAGCCGCTGCTCTTCTGGCTGGTGCTGCCAGCGGTGGGGATTGGCGCACCCCTGGCAGAGGAAGTGATATTTCGCGGCCAGTTGTTCTCGGCGCTGTCGCAAACCCGGCTGGGGTTTTCGGGCACGGCGGTGATCACATCGCTGGCCTGGTCGGGATTGCATCTTTCCGAGCCATGGTTCGCGGTCGGAATCATCTTCGTGATGGGGTTGGCGCTGGCCTGGATGCTGTACCGTTTCGGCAGCCTGTGGGTGACCATCGCCGCGCACGGAGCCTGGAACACGCTTTATTCCTTCATCATCTTTGGGTTTAGCGGCCAATGATAACGGGCTCACTACATTGTCGCACAACCGCCATGTCTCCCTCCCCCCTGCGGGGCTAATGCATGCACACATCTTTGCAACCACCATACAAACTGCCGTGTTTCCTTTTTTCCCTCTTATTTGGGAGAGGGGGGGGCCCATTGCCCTTGCAATGGGAGGGTGAGGGGATACCGGAGCCAGTTAATCAGGCGCGGTATCCCCTCATCTTCCCGTCGCAGACAAGGGCGACGGGCCCCTTCTTCTCCCAGGGGAGAAGAGAAGAAGGCAAGTTACGCCCGCGCAAGATGTGTGACTCCTTTAGCCTCAAGGGGGAGGGAGAAGGAAAGTGGCTTCTGCAATGACCCGCATCGCCCTTGTCGTTGCTGTGTCGCGCAATGGGGTGATCGGGCGGGCGGGGGGGCTGCCATGGCATATTTCCTCTGATCTCAAGCGCTTCAAGCAGATCACCATGGGCAAGCCCATGATCATGGGGCGCAAGACCTGGGAGAGCCTGCCGAGGAAGCCCCTGCCGGGGCGGACCAATATCGTGATCACGCGCCAGACGGCGTTTCAGGCTCCGGGTGCCCATGTGGTGGCGGACGCGGAAGCCGCGTTGCGGTTGGCGGAGGCGGAAAGTCCGGAGGAAATTGCCTTTATCGGCGGGGGCGAGATTAACGCCATGTTTTTGCCGCTGGCGACACGCATCTATTTGACCGAGGTTGACCTGGAGGTTGAGGGGGATACGTTCTTCCCGCAACTGCCCGAAGCGCAGTGGCGGGAGACCGCGCGCGCGGTTCATGGGCAGGGGCCAAATGACAGCGCGGCCTTCACCATGCGCACCCTGGAACGCGCCTCGTCCTGAATTGGTGGACATCGAGGCGCTGACTTCCTATATCCAGCCCCAATCGAATAACTCAATAAAAGGTGAACTTAATGCCGTGGAACAAAGAAGGTGGTGGCGGAAATCAGGGTCCCTGGGGCCAGGGGCCAAAGAAGCCCAATGGCGGCGGCCCGCGTGGTCCCGGCCAACCGCCCGATCTGGATGAAATCCTGCGCCGCGGCCAAGACAAGCTCAAGGATTTGCTGCCCCAGGGCGGCAAGGCCACATGGCTGCTGCCGCTGGCGCTTGTAGCAGGCTTCGTGGTCTATAACTCGGTCTATCAGGTGCAGACGGATGAGCGCGGCGTGGTGCTCACTTTGGGCAAGCACACCCGCACCGCTGTTCCCGGCCTGCATTTTGCCCTGTGGCCCATTGAAACCATGGA
>JANOTU010000024.1:0-4737 GCA_031416515.1 Hyphomicrobiales bacterium | reverse complement strand
GCCCAGCGTGGTGACAGCGGCGATGCCGCGCCCTGGCGCATCGGGCTCCAGCCTGCCGCCGCCGGCAAACAGCACGGGGGCGACATTGCCGATGCCGAGGCCTGCGAAAACAAACGCGGCAATGGCGACCCAGGGCGAGGTGACGGAAAGGGCCAGCGCTGTGCCCGCCGCCGCCATCAGGGCGCTGACCACGACGAGGCGCACGGCGCCTAAGATCATCCGCAATTTGTCGCCGGTGATCCGCGCCACCGCCATGCCACCCTGATAGAAGCCAAAGGCGAGGGCGGCGAAGCTGGCATCCACCAGGAACTTCTCGCGCATCATGATGGCCCCCCAATCGAGGATAGAGCCTTCGATCATCAGGGCCAGGAAACACAAGAAACCCAAACCGATGGTGGCCCCGGTGGGCCAGGCGAAATGCGTTCCCGACAGGCCTTTGTCAACCGATGCTGGCAGGAGATAGCGCACGGCGATGCTCAGGAACCCGGTGCAGATCGCAGCAGCAATCAGGGCCTCGGTCAGAGGGCCAAAGAGATGCAGGAGTCCAGCACCCAGAAACGCGCCCACCATTCCGCCAACACTGAAGCCGCCGTGAAACAGCGACATGGTGGGCAGCCGCAAGTGTTTCTCAACGGCGATGCCGTGCGAATTCATCGCCACATCCATGCTGCCGATGGTGCCCCCAAACAGAAAACCGGCGGCGATAAAAAGCGGCAGTGTGGGGGCCAGCACTGGCCCCAAAAACATGAGGCCCAGCAACAGGCCGGTGACTGTTGTCATCCGCGCACTGCCGTAATGATTGATCAAAGCCCCGGCAAGGGGCATGGCGCAGACGGCGCCCCCCGCAAATGCCAGCAAAGCGAGGCCGAACACCCCTGGCCCCACATCCAGTCGCTCCATGGCCAGCGGCACATGCGGGACCCAGGCGCCAATAACAAGGCCGTGCAGAAAAAATATGGCAGTCACCGCCCAGCGGGCGTGAACAGGGGAGCTTGTGGTCATGGGTTTCCGAAAATGATTTGGGGTCCGCTCGATAGCGCATTGCGGCAGCCTGGCCAAGCGCGATATGACTGTGGTCTCAATACCACGAGGGCCGAGATGTCGATTTACAAAACTGATCTTGAGAAGAACCCGGCCAATTATCAGCCGCTGACGCCGCTCACCTTTCTGACGCGCTCGGCTGCGGTTTATCCGGAGCGGATCGCCATTATCCATGGCGGAGCGCGGATCACTTACGCGGAGTTCTATGCCCGCTGCCGGAAGCTTGCCTCAGCGCTTGCGCGGGCAGGGGCGCGGAAGGGGGACACGGTCTCGGTGCTGCTCGCCAATACGCCTGCCATGTTGGAATGCCATTACGGCGTGCCAATGGCAGGCGCCGTGCTGAACACGCTCAACACAAGGCTTGATGCTGCGACAATTGCGTTTTCACTGGGCTTTGCCAGTGCGAAGTTCCTGATTGTCGACAAGGAATTTTCCAGGCTGGCTGGCGAAGCATTGCAGGCCATGCAGGGTGAGCGCCCGGTGGTCATCGACTATGTGGACCCGGAATTTGCCGTTGAGGGTCAGCGTCTCGGCCACCTTGATTATGAGGCGTTTCTGGCCAGCGGCGATGCGGGATTTGCGTGGGCGTGGCCCACTGACGAGTGGGATGCGATTTCGCTCAATTATACGTCTGGCACCACGGGGAACCCAAAGGGCGTGGTCTACCATCATCGCGGCGCTTATCTGCTGGCGCAAGGCAATGTGGTGACGGGGGCCATGCCCAGGCATCCGGTCTATCTCTGGACCTTGCCCATGTTCCATTGCAATGGCTGGTGTTTTCCGTGGTCGATATCGGTGGTGGGCGGCACTCATGTGACCTTGCGCTGGGTGCGCTCGAAGATGATCTGGGACGCGCTTGCCGAACACAAGGTGACGCATCTGTGCGGCGCTCCCATTGTCATGTCGACCATTCTGGGAGCGCCGGCAGAAGAGAAGCGAGTGCTTGCTCACATCGTTGAATTCTTCACCGCCGCCGCACCCCCGCCGGAGGCGGTGCTGGCGGCCATGGCGGAGCAGGGCTTCAACGTCACCCATCTGTACGGCCTCACGGAAACCTATGGGCCCGCTGTGGTCAATGACTGGAAGCAGGAGTGGGAAGCGCTGGATGGCCCGGCGCGCGCCACCAAGAAAGCCCGTCAGGGGGTGCGCTACCACGCGCTTGAGGATTTAACCGTGATGGACCCCGAGACCATGACGCCCGTGCCAGCCGACGGCAAGACCATGGGCGAGGTGATGTTTCGCGGCAATGTGGTGATGAAGGGCTATCTCACAAACCCGAAAGCCACAGGCGAAGCGTTTCATGGCGGCTGGTTCCATTCCGGCGATCTCGGAGTCCTGCACCCCGACGGCTATATCCAGATCAAGGACCGCTCCAAGGACATCATCATATCGGGCGGCGAGAATATTTCCTCAATCGAGGTGGAAGATGTGCTTTACAAACACCCCGCCATCCAGGCCGCCGCCGTGGTCGCCAAGCCTGATGAAAAATGGGGCGAAACACCATGCGCATTCGTGGAGCTCAAGCCCGGCATGACTGCGACTGCCGAAGAGATTCTGGATTGGTGCGGCAAGGGGCTGGCCAAATTCAAGATTCCCAAGCATGTGGTGTTCACCGAAATACCCAAGACCAGCACGGGGAAGATCCAGAAATTCAAGCTGAGGGAGAAGGCGCGCGACGTTTAGCAGTTGACAGGTTATGAGTAATTGCTCATAATTTCTAAAATGGGACGATTGCCCGGCCTGCTCGCCCGCTTCGCTGGATCGGATCCAGTTGGAAAGACTTCAAGGAATTTCCGGCGAAGGTCCAGGATCAGTTTGGTTTTAGCCTGTATCTTGCCCAAACTGGCCAATTTCCGACATCGGCAAAACCGCTCAGGGGTTTGGACAGTGGTGTCATTGAAATGCTGGATGATTTTGATGGCGATACGTATCGTGCCGTCTACGTGATCCGGTTCAAGTCGTCAGTCTACGTGCTGCATAGTTTCAAGAAGAAATCGAAACGGGGTATCGTCACGCCGCAAGCTGATACTGAACTGATCAGACGGCGCCTCCGGGATGCGGAATTGGACGATGCCGTGCGACTGGAGAAAGTGGAGAAAAGATGAAAAGAACCAAACCTGAAGTTCATGAAACTGCGCCAAATATTTTTGTTGAACTCGGTTTTCCTGATGCGGGCAGCCATTTTCTGAAAGCGCAGATTGTGGCTGAACTTTACCGACTGGCGACGATCCGCAAGCTGTCGCAAGCCAAGGTGGGAACGCATCTTGGCATCAGCCAGCCCGAAGTGTCGCGCCTGTTCAAGGGGTATTTCCGTGAATATTCGGTGGAGCGCCTGATCAAGTTCTTGGCTGCCTTCAACCGCGATGTCGAAATCATTGCGCGTGCGGCGCGTTCACGCAACCGGGCCGGAAAAATTACTTTCACCAGTGAAGCTGCGTGATGATGGAGCCGCCAGTGCAAAATGGAACCACCATGATCAGGTGAGCGTCAAGAATGAGTTCAAGTCAGGCTTCTCGATGGAGTTTGCTGACCAGAAGGCTTACGGTGGATATACATATCATCCGCTCCATGAAGCCTTTGTGCGCGACAGGTGGGTGCCGGACGTGTGAGCAATTCAATTTGCTGCTTGCGCTTGCGGCAATTGGCACAAGCTGTTAGTATCTGATCATGAACTTGCGCACAGCCATCGCGGCGCCGCTGGATTATGCGCGGATCGAAGAGGGCATCACCGCCAGACAGGTCGAGGAACTCATTGGCAAGGGCGAGCTTTCGCGCGAGGATGTGTTTCGCGCCATTCCGGGGCGCACCTTCAAGCGCAGGCTCGCCGACAAGGCCAAGCTTCGCATTGAAGAAGCGGATGCGATTGCGCGGATCTTGCGGATCAATGCGCAAGCGCTTTGGGCCTTTGGCGAAGCGCCCGCTGCCCATGCATTTCTTGATCAGCCAAACCCAGCGCTCGGAAACCGCGTGCCGCGCGTGATGGCGCGCACTGATGCCGGGGCTCGCGAGGTGGAAGCCCTGCTGCACCGCTTTGTAAACGGCGATTACAGCTAATCACATGGCGTTGGCGTGGCGGCTCGTCGATCCCCGATATGCAAATGATCTGGAAGGCAGCGGCAACCGGATTCATGGCGCGCGCTGGAATTCTCCAGGACGCGGGGTTTTCTATTGCTCAGAAAATCTGTCTCTCTGTGTACTGGAAAATCTGGTGCATCTGCCGCCCGCAATGCGGGGGCAATTGCCGCCTCGGGTGGCGCTGCGCATTGAATATCCGGGTCATGCAGAAAAGCTGGAGATTGCCGTATTGCCAAAACGCACCCGGACAGTGGGTGACAGGTGGCTGGATGAAGGCCGGGCCTTGCTGCTGACGGCACCCTCAATTATCGTGCCTCAAGAAAAGGCTCTTCCGGGAAACGAGTGGGTGGGTTCTGCATGGAATATTGCGTGAGAGCGCTGTGGGTCTTGGCCTTGAGCATTTTCAGGAACGCTTTGTTTTGGCCAGTCAATGATGCGCTGGGCGAGAGGAAGAAAGGGCCCTCATCCGGCCTTCGGCCACCTTCTCCCATTCGCGAAGGCGCGAACGGGAGAAGGCGATAACGGGGAGAAATCGCGCTTGTTATCGCCTTCTCCCGTGGCCCTTGCCATGGGAGAAGGTGGCCGAAGGCCGGATGAGGGCCCCTTGGCGGCAAGCTCATT
>JANOTU010000023.1:0-1774 GCA_031416515.1 Hyphomicrobiales bacterium | reverse complement strand
GCATGAATGCGCCGAGCGCCACCTGGTCAAGTGGGAACTCACGGAAAATAAATCTGACCTTGCCGGTGTCGATATATTCTGTCTTGATCTGCGGAAGCACCGTTTGATGAAATTAGGCGCAATGCGGACAGGTCGCTGAGGCATATTCGATCATCACCACGGGAGCATCTGATTTGCCCAGGATGCGGTCTCCCAGGGGGGATGCGGCTTCCAGCAGTTTTTTTGCCAGATCCCCGGAGTTCTGGGCCTGAGCCTGACCTGTCATTGACACCGCCAACACCGCTAAACCAATGAGTAATTGCCTTCGGTTCATGTTTGCGAATTCCTTTTTGTTTGCCTGGCGCATATTCTGCTACAATCTCTAGTCACTGGAGATGCAAGAGGAATTTATCATGACCGCAATCACCATCGGCAGGTTGGCCAAAATCGCGTCCACGAAAATCCCGACAATCCGTTACTACGAGGAAATCGGGCTCATCTCGCCATTCACCCGCTCCGAAGGCGGCCACCGCCTTTATACCCCGGAGAACGCTCAGCGCCTCAAGTTTGTGCGCCATGCGCGCGAGTTGGGCTTTGGGATCGGCGAAATCCGTGAACTGCTGCAGCTGTCAGACAACCCAGAGACGAGCTGCGCCGCCGCTGATGTCATCGCCCGGTCGCAGCTTGAGCAAGTCGAAATCCGCCTGGCGAAACTGAGGGCGCTGCGCACGGAACTCAAGCGCATGGTCGGGGAGTGCGGCCATGGCCGCGTCAGTCAATGCCGGGTTATTGAAGTTCTGAGCGATCACCGCCACTGCGCCACCGATCATTGATGCAGACCCGTTCCGGGATAAAACCCAGGAACGGGGCTGACTCCGCGAAGCTATTTGGTGATCGAGATCACCGTGAGCGCGCCGTTCACGCGGGCGGCTTCGAATTTGACCTTGTCGCCGACGCCGACCTGTTTCAGCATCTCTGGATCAGCGACCCGGAACACCATGGTCATCGAGTCCATGTCGAGGTTGGGGATGGGATCATGTTTCAGGGTGATTTTACCTGCGTCCAGGTTGATTTTCTTGACTTCGCCGGAAACCGTATTGGCCAGCGCCGAGGTGCCCGTGAGCAAAACCAGGGCGAGAGCGAGAGAGAGCTTTTTCATTTGATGTCCTTTTGACAGTGGGGGTTCAGTTTACGGAGACTTCGCCGTGCATTCCGGACTCGCGGTGTCCCGGAATCAGGCAGGCGAAATCGAACTTTCCGGCTTTGGAGAAATTCCAGATGATTTCGCCTTTCTTGCCTGGCTGGAGCCGTATCGCATTGGGATCGTCGTGCTCCATGTCAGGATTCTTGGCCATTTCGATGGCGTGCTTGTCGTTCTCGGCGCGGGTGGCCAGCACCAGCTCGTGGTCGCCAGCACCTTTGTTGACCAGCTTGAGGCGAACATGCTCGCCGCGTCTCACGCTGATGCTGGCGGGCTTGAACAGCATGCCGTCATCGGTTTCCGACATTTCAATGGTGATTGTCCGCTTGACCTTGGAGGGATCGCCGGGCGCGCCGTAAGCGCGCTCTTCATCGCCGGAATGGCCGGGGCCAGACAGGGCAAGCGGGGCTGTCATGGTCATGGCCAAGGCGGCCATGGCGAGGGCAGTTCTAAGCTTCATGTTTCTACCTTTCTTCAGTGTTGATTGTGGGCGTTCTTTTGCCCGGGTTTGACCACCCGGACTTGGGCGTCCGCAGGGCCTGCCGCATCCGCAGGCGCGCGGAATTCTGCTTGTGACTGGCCGGTCCATTCATA
>JANOTU010000022.1:0-4804 GCA_031416515.1 Hyphomicrobiales bacterium | reverse complement strand
GCGCGGAGATAGAGTTTTTGCGGCGGCGTGGTCCGGCGCCGCCGCCGACGGGCCGCGTCCGCCTCGCCCAGCAGGTCGCGGATCATCGCATCGCGCCACCCCCGCCGCTTCAACTCCGCCGTGTTGAGGAAGGTTTTCTGCTTTCCCATGTTCAGTTTCCAGCAATTCCCTCAGCCGCAATCAGCTGCGGCCCTTTAATGCTTATATTCACAGATCAGCACTTCACGCAAGAGGGCCAGTGGGCGTCAGCGAAAGTGCGGGCAAGCCCACACCTCGGCGCCAGACCTGGCGACGCGGCGGCGGCCATGTGGTCAAGACCGAACTCATGATCCGCATCGCTGAAAAACACCCGCCAGCAGCGCCTGCCCCGCTGGGTGTCATGATGAGCGATACCAGGACCCACGACACCGGCGATGCGCGACATGAAAATACCCTGGCGAAGGCAGAAGAAAAGCAAAGTGTCACGGTAATTGTGGAATGGTGTGCACTGCTCGTTGTGGTTATCCTTGATGTCGGATAGTGATACATCACAAGAGCCGGGGGCCAAACACCCTGCGACGGGAGAGAATTTGCCACAAGATACGATTGAACCCACGGGTCAACAATCCGGCCCCTGGCGATCGGCGCTTATGGGGGCGATCCTGGGGCTTGATGCGGCGAGCCTTTGTCTGGCTCTTGCCACCATCTGTTTTGGCGGGCAACTGGCCGCAGGGCTTGGACTTGCAACGGGGCTGTTTCTGCTGGGCTCTGTCGTGGCTACTCAAATCTTGTACCACTTTGGTGGTTTTCGGCTGCCACTGGCAATCAGTCAAGACACCACGATTGCCATCCTGGCTCCTGCTGTCGTCCTCGCCGCGAGTGCCGTGACTGGTCCGGTCGAGGCCAAAGTGGCGACCGCGTTGGCGGTGATCGGCGTTTCAGCCATCGCCTCTGGCCTGGTGTTTTTGATCATTGGATGTCTGGGGCTGGGGCGGTTGATAAGGATGTTTCCCTATCCGGTGGCAGCCGGGTTTTTGGCAAGTTCAGGTTATTTGCTGGTATTTTCCGCGGCGTCGCTGCTGACGGGTCAAACGGGGCTTGCCGCCATGGCAAAGGCAGTCGGGGAACCTTTGGTTCAGTTGCGCTTGTTCCCGGCCCTGGCAATGGCATTGGCAATGTTTTTGGCAATGCGCTTCTGGAAAGGGGCTGCGCCGGTTCTGGTCGTTGTTTTTGCTTTTCTGGCCGCTTATTACATCCTCGCTTACGGCTTTGGGATCAATTCAACTGCCGCCGTGGCGCTTGGTCTCTTGCCGCGCATGGGCGCGGTGACATCGGGACAGTTTGGATTTGAACTGCTGGGCTTGATTGACTGGACGGCGGTATGGCGCGCTGCGCCGGTGATTATGGCTGTGGTGCTGCTCAACCTGATTGGCATGTTGCTCAACACCTCCGGCGTAGAAATGGCCACGCGCGAGGACGTGGATGAAAACCGCGAGTTGCGCGTCACCGGCGCTGCCAATCTGCTCATCGGTGCCTTCGGCGGACTCATGAGCTATCTGCAAAGCGGGGCCACCATCATGTCCGCCAAACTGCGCGTACAGCCACGGGCGATGATTGCAGGCCATAACGCGGCGCTTTTGGTGGCTTGTGGTTTCGCTTCAGTGATCGTGGCGGCGGTGCCGACCTTTGTCCCGGCCGCCTTGCTCATGTTCATCGGGCTGTCGATGCTGGCCGATTGGCTTGTGGGTACGCGGCATCGGCTGATCGGCGCTGACTGGCTCATTGTGCTCAGCATCGTTGTGACCACGGCCCTGATTGGCATTCTGGCCGCCATCGGCATCGGCATTGCCCTTGCGCTGGTTGGTTTTGCCCATGCCTCAATCCGCTTGCCGATCATCCGCCACAAAACAACAACGGCGAAACGCCGAAGCATCCGTGATCGCAGCCGCCTGCATGGCGAAGTCCTGCGGAATGAAGGGCACCGTATCTGCATCCTGCATCTGGATGGGCCCTTGTTCTTTGGCTCAGTGGAAAAAATGACTGCGAAATTACGCGGATACATACGGTCTGATACCACCATTCAGTCTGTCATCTTTGATTTTACCGACGTGAAAAGCTTTGATTCGTCAGCTTGCGCGGCTTTGGACAAGCTCGTCCACATCATGGCCACGCAAGGAATTGCGGCTCACATCACAGGCGTATCAGCGGGCCTGTTCGCAGTGCTGAAAAAATGGGGCTTGCCCCTGGCCAACAGCAGCGAAAGGCAGCCTGTTCCGGCCTTTCATCACTGGCCCAGCCTGGATGAGGCATTGGAGCATTGCGAAACCGCGCTGCTCGCCGGACTGGGCCATGGCGAGGAAAAAGAGGACATTGCGCGCATGCTGCTCGAACTTGGCCGCCACCACCCGCGCAGCCTTGACCTTCTGGCCCTCATGGAAGTTCAAAACCTGGCAGCGGGTGAAACATTGATCGAGGCGTCACAGCTTTCAGGCGATGTCTATTTTTTGACATCAGGATGGCTGAGTGTGCATTTGCCCACAAAAACCGGCCAATCTGTCCGTGTTCGGTCGATGGGGCCGGGCACCATCGTGGGTGAAATCGCCTATTTGACCGGACAGCCGCGCAATGCCCATGTCATCAGCGAAGGCGAATCAGAGGTGCTTTGCCTGCCCGAGGCCACGCTGCGCCGGATTGACGCGACAGACCGTGATCTGGCGGCGCTTGTTTTGGCGATCTTCGGTCGGTCGTTGGCAACAAAATTGGCGCAATCAAACGAGATACTGACCCATGCCCAATTCGCCGCAGCAACCAACACGGAATGATGCCAATAGAGGAAAAGGGGACGCTCCCACCACCTTGAGTTGATGACGCAAGACCCAGTCACCGCAATCCCGGATCAGGAAAGCACGCGCAACAGCGCATTCCTGACCAGGCCCGCTGTTTTCGCATCAAGTGTGCCAGCGATGCGCAGCACGCGTGAAGGCTCGATGGTGGCGATCTTGGCGGCGCGGATCAGGGATGGCGCGGTGAGTCCGGCTTTCGCGAGGTCGCTGATTTCAACATCGCCATCACGCCCGCGGGGCCCCCCGCGCTGGTGATCATCGCCACCCAGAGCAGGCCATGCTTGCGGTTGAAGCCATCCGAGGAGACCAGCAGCGCGGGCCTGCGCTTCTCGGCGAACTGATCGGCACAAGGAAATGGAACGATGACGATATCGCTGCGCTTCGGCGGGGACTCAGAGATCGCCACAGGCCGCATCATCCGCCGCGCTGGACCATTCGCTGAAGACCGCGAAGGGATCATCCTCGACCGCGCGGCCGGCCTTTTCAATCAATACACCCTTTTTGGTCGGCAGATAGCGCACCCGGTCGCCGGGCTTGAGGCCAAGCCGCAAGCCCTTACATCCTTGCCTGCTTGCCGATCAGCCTCACCCGGCGCCGTTGATAGTCACTGACGGCGGCGGCCAGGGGCATGGCCGGCAGCATCCGCAAGTGGGTCAGGGAAAACAGGAAGACCTGCTTTTTATCGGGTGACTCAATGGCACACATGATGCCACCCTCATCGCCCATGTAATGAGGGGCGTGACCGCGCGGCGCAGCGTTCCGCTTTCATGCGGCATCCTGGCGGCGGCATCCGGGGTCAAATCGGCCTCGAATGGCAGGGCCATCTTCAAGGCCGCCATCAGCGCCTCGGTTTTCTTGCGTTTGTCGATCATGGGCTCATGCCAAAGTCTATGTCCTGTCTCTATGGCCTCATAGAACATATCAATTGGCTTGTGCCGAAATTTAAACGATAATGCCCCATGGCCACGCTCATCGACAACCAGCCCAAATCCGCCCTCGCCGCCAGGGCTGTGGCGCTTCGCTATGGCAACAAGCCGGATGCGCTCATTGAAATTCTGCATGATCTGCAGCATGAGCTGGGGCATGTGCCAGAGGCGGCGCTGCCGACTTTGGCCAATGCGCTTAATCTTTCGCGGGCTGAAGTGCACGGCGTGGTCACCTTCTATCATGACTTTCGCCGCCAACCCGCAGGCCGCCATGTGATCAAGGTCTGCCGGGCGGAGGCTTGCCAGTCCATGCAGGGCGAAGCACTGGCCGCGATGATTCAAGACGCGCTCAAAGTGAAATTCGGCGAGACCACGGCTGACGGGGCGATCACCATTGAGTCGGTCTATTGCCTCGGCAATTGCGCCCTCGCCCCCGCCATCATGGTGGACGAGAAGATGCTGGGCCGCGTTGATGCGGCCAGGTTCGCAACGGTTGTGGCGGAGTGCCAGGCATGATCAGGATTTATGTTCCCTGCGATTCCGCTGCCCGCTCGGTTGGCGCCGACGAGGTGGCGGCGGCGATCGCCGATAAACTCAGTGTACAGATCATCCGCACCGGCTCCCGCGGGCTGTTCTGGCTGGAGCCTCTGGTGGAGGTGGAAACGCCGTCAGGCCGCGTGGCCTATGGGCCGGTGCAGGCCGCTGATGTGGCTTCGCTGATTGCGGCGAAATTTCAGGAGGGCGGCAAGCACCCGCTCTGTCTCGGCAATATTGAAGACCATCCTTTTCTTGAAAATCAAGAGCGCCTCACCTTCGCGCGTTGCGGCATCACCGATCCCCTGTCAGTTGCGGATTACATGGCCCATGGCGGTTTTGAGGGCTTGCGGAAAGCTCTCAAGCTGAATGGCGCCGAGATCGTGGCGCAGGTGAGCGACTCCGGGCTTCGCGGACGCGGCGGCGCTGGCTTTCCCACGGGCATCAAGTGGAAAACCGTTCATGATGCGCGCGCGGACCAGAAATACATCTGCTGCAACGCCGATGAGGGCGACAGCGGCA
>JANOTU010000021.1:0-2210 GCA_031416515.1 Hyphomicrobiales bacterium | reverse complement strand
CACCACCAGGCCCTTCTCAGTGCCCACCGCCACGCCGATATTGTAGTAGTTCTTGTAGACAATATCCTCGCCGTCGATCTCGGCATTCACGGCGGGGATTTCCTTCAGCGCCTGGATGCAGGCCTTCACAAAGAAGCTCATGAAGCCAAGCTTGGCACCGTGTTTTTTCTCAAACAATTCCTTGAACTGGTTGCGTAAAGTCATCACGGCCGTCATGTCCACCTCGTTGAAGGTGGTCAGCATGGCTGCGGTGTTCTGCGCGTCCTTCAAGCGCCGGGCGATGGTCAGGCGCAGCCTGCTCATCTTCACCCGCTCCTCGCGCGCGTCAGCAACAGGGGCCTTGGCCAGATGCTCAATCACATCGCCCTTGGTGATCCGGCCATCTCGGCCTGTGGCCACCACAGCGGCGGGTTCCAGCTTGTTCTCCACCACCAACTTACGCACCGCAGGCGAGAGCGCCGCTTCAACTTTTGCTGGCACCGTTTTCGCCGCCACCGGGGCCGCACCCGCAGCGCCCTCTTCAATCGAACCCAGCAGCGCCCCCACATTCACCGTCATGCCAGGTTCCGCTGCGATTGAGCCAAGTTTGCCAGAGGCAGGTGCGGGCACTTCCACCGTCACCTTGTCGGTCTCAAGCTCAACCAATGGCGCATCGGCTTTCACCGCATCGCCCACTTTGAAAAACCATTTTGCAATCGTCGCCTCGGTGACCGATTCACCAAGGGCCGGCACGCGGATTTCTTTGGTCATCTCTGTTCCCTATTTCTTGTGTTCGCCGAGCGCTTCTTCAAGGAAGGTGCTCAGCTCATGCAAATGCCGGCTCATCAGACCTGTGGCGGTCGAGGCCGAAGGCGGTCGCCCCGCATAGCGTGGCCGGGTATGCGCCGCCCCCACATATTCAAGCACGCGCTCGATATTGGGCTGGGTGAAGCTCCACGCCCCCATATTATAGGGCTCTTCCTGGCACCACACGAACTCCGCGCTTTTGAATCGCCCCAGCTCATGGATCAGTGCCTTGTGCGGCCACGGGTATAGCTGCTCCACGCGCAGCAAATAAATATCCTTGAGCCCGCGCTTTTCGCGTTCCTCCAGGAGATCATAATAAACCTTGCCCGAACACAGGATCACCCGCCTGATCTTGTCATCGCCCACCAGTTCGCCGTCGTCCCACAGCAAGCGGTGGAACGATGTGCCCTCGCCCATCTCATCCAGCCTTGAAGTCGCCCGCTTGTGGCGCAGCAGCGATTTGGGCGTCATGATGATCAGGGGCTTCCTGATGTCGCGCTTCATCTGCCGCCGCAAAATATGGAAGTAATTGGCGGGCGTGGTGCAGTTGGCCACTTGCATGTTGTCTTCGGCGCACATCTGCAAAAAGCGCTCAAGGCGCGCGGATGAATGCTCCGGCCCCTGGCCCTCATAGCCATGCGGCAAGAGGCACACGAGGCCCGACATGCGCAGCCATTTGCGCTCGCCCGAAGAGATGAACTGGTCGAACACCACTTGCGCGCCATTGGCGAAATCGCCAAATTGCGCTTCCCACAGCACCAGCTTGCTGGGCTCGGCCAGCGAATAGCCATACTCAAAACCCAGCACCGCCTCCTCCGACAGCATTGAGTTGATCGCTTCCAGCTTCACCTTCTGGTCTTTCACCAGATGATTGACCGGCGTGTAGCGTTTTTCATTTTCCTGATCGACCAGCACCGCATGGCGCTGCGAGAATGTGCCGCGCTGCACATCCTGTCCCGACAACCGCACTGGAATTCCTTCCGAAACCAGCGAACCAAACGCCAGTTGCTCGGCCATGGCCCAGTCAATCCCCGCACCCTCCTGGATCATCTTGCGCCGGGCATCGAGCACGCGGCTCATGGTCTTGTGAACGTGAAAGGTCTTCGGCACCTTGGTGAGCTTGAGGCCGATGGATTTGAGCTTCTCAACCGCAACCCCGGTCAGGCCCCTGCGCGGGTCTTCATGGTCCTTGGCCGATTTCATGCCGGCCCAGCGGCCATCAAGCCAATCCGCCTTGTTGGCCTTGTAGCCTTCAGACACCGAAAAATCCTCGTCCAGTGTGCGGCGATATGCGGCTTGCATCGCTGCCAGGCCCGCCTCGTCAATCACGCCCTCATCAATCAACCGCCTGGAATAATGTGTGACAACGCTTTTGTGCTTGGCAATGCTGGTATACATCTGCGGCTGGGTGAAGAACGGCTCAT
>JANOTU010000020.1:0-10431 GCA_031416515.1 Hyphomicrobiales bacterium | reverse complement strand
GTCATGCCAGCGAAAGCTGGCATCCAGCTTTCAGCGTAACGGAGCTTCGATAATCAAGGCCTGTTCAAGCTGCAAGCTGGTTCCCAGCTTGTCCCTGGGATGACGGTCGTGGGGTAGTGGTTCGTTTCGCATCGAGTCACTAATTTGCTTACAAGCCCTTAGCGGCTGCCAAGGGCCCGTCACAGAATAACCTTATCAAATTTTGGTTTTTGGCGGACAGGGAAGCACGCTGTAGTTCCAGTCGCCGTGGAAGCGTGAGCGCTTGCCGGTCACTTTGATCCCATTGGGATAGCGGTTGGTGTCAAGCGAGGCTTGGATCTTGAGGCAGGCCTGGGTAGTCGTGGCCGCGATCAGCTTGACCATGACTTCGTGACTGGTGAGCGCCCGCCGCGCCAGTTCATGGAGTATGCGAGAACATCCTGTGCTCGATCTTGCTCCACTGCTGGTGACGGGGGAAAAGTGACAGACCGCGACCGGAATGCCGATCTCACGGGCCAGTTTCTGCAATTCGATCTTCCACAGCTTTAACCGGGAGCCGTTGCGGCCACCGCCAACTGCCGTAATCAGCAGCCGCTTGGCGTGCCTGCGTTCCTGGACTGATCGTCGTCACCCCATGCCATCCGGGGTCGACTGGAAAAGCTCCGCGTCGAGGTCCGCTATGCCTGAACCTCAGTTCACGCCTTCAATCCTCAGACGACGAAGGGTTTCGAGATTTGTCCGGACGGCGGCGGCGGGATCAGATGCAGCAGTTTCCGATTCTTCCTCAACCACGATCCAGCCATTGAAATGCGGCGCCTGCCACACTGACGAAATCACCGCTGACACATCACAGCTCCCCTTTCCCAGCATGGCCCAGGTGCCCTGCGCGTCCACATCCTTGAGATGAACGTAGCGGACCCGGTTCCTGTGAGCCGCCAATGTGTCGTCAATGGACTGTCCACCGCGCAGGATGTGGCCGGTGTCGGGCACCCAACCCACCTGCGGGTCCAGCAGAGCGAATATCTGATCGTAGTCGGCCCGGCTGAACAGCAGCGTGTTATGGTGCGACGAGGGATGAACGGCGACCGCCACGCCGGTCGCTCGCCCGATCTCCGCTGCGCGGTTGTAAATGTCAGCGGCCACGCCAAACTTGTCACCGCGCGGCCCCTCGGACATGATCGTAGCTGACCCCATCGACACCAAAGCCCCCGGAAAGTGCGCCGCGAAATCGGTCCAGCGACGGGCGGCCTCCAGATCGGCTGGAATCTGTCCCTTTTCGGTAAAGCCACTGTCGGAGCCGAAGGCGAAGGACACCAATGCCAGGCCCGCCTCGTCAAGGCGGCGGGCAAAATCCGCCACGCGGCCCGCGTATGATCCGATCATTGTGTCGGTGATCTCGATCCCGGCATAGCCGCCGCCGGCTATGGCGCGGACCAGGTCGTCGGGCCCTCCTGTCCAGCTTGCGCCCAGCATCTCCCATGTGAAGGTCTGGCAACCGAATCGCAGTGCGGGCTTTTTCATCGCTTTGCTTTTTTTCTGATGACGTGGCTCGACACGGCTTTTACATGATCATCAACAGGCTGATGCGTATTTGTTTACAACGGCGCTGACCCGCGCCTGAATGATTTCCTGACTGAGGGACAGGATGCGCGGCACCGGCAAATTCGCAAATTGCGCAATGAGGCCGATCTCGCCCGTGGCGCCATCGATGTTGGCGTAGAGGATTTTCAGCGCGCCCTGGATCGCGGCGCTGGGCCAATAGTAGCGCATGCGGTCGCTGAGACCAAATATTCGCATGAGTTCAGCGCGGGCGTCATTGGCGATATAACCTTGCCAATATCTGGGATCAGCATCCATGACTTCGGCAATGACAGACATGATGTTGGATTTCACCGCTAGAGGGAGCCGCTCCTCGATGCAGGCCATGGCGACAACAGCCTCGCGGTAGGCCGCTGTCAGTTCCGGGCCTGCTTTGAGAATGGAAAAACGCGATGCCACAAGATCGCGCAAGGCTTGTGGCGATTGATAATCCGTTGAATGGGCCTCGAACACAGCGTTTGGAATCTGGGTGATGGCCGCGGCAAGCCTGGCCGCTTTCTCCCTGTCAAAGGCAAATATCTGGCTATTGCCGAAATCCACGCCAGGCTGAACAACGATGCCAATGACGCGGGCAAGGGCTGCTGCCAGGCCCCGCGTTGCAAATGCGGCGCGATGAAGTTCGTAAGTTCGAAGCACAGCTTCTGGTTTGGTCACGGCAAGGCTATCAATTATTTCGGTCTCGCCGCCGGGGACAGGAACTTCCGTGCCGATCACATAAAGCAGTTCAGCGCTGCCGGAATACCTCTCTGCCACGGCGCACAGCTCTGCTGCGCGCGCAGCCACTTGTGTTTCAGTGAGACCGTGATCATCCGCGCAAGCCATGCTGGCATCGAGATGTATCTTGGTAAAACCCGCCTCGACATAGAGGCGCACAAGATCATGCGCCTTGGCCATGGCTTCCGATGCCGAACGGTTTTTCCATGGATTTGGGCCCAAGTGATCACCGCCGAGAATGATACGGCTGGTATTGATTTGCGCGTCACGGGCCAATGCGAAAACAAATTCGCGGAAATCGGCGGGTGTCATGCCGGTGTAACCGCCGTCCTGATTGACTTGATTGCAAGTCGCCTCAATCAATATCGGCTTGTCGTTGTTCTGGTGGCAGCGGAAAATCGCCCGCAGGGTTTCGGGATGCGCAGTGCAATAAGACGGGATGCCGGTATGGCGGCCCGCGCGCGCTGCTGCGATAATTTGCTTCATATCCGCTGCGCCAGCAGAAATGCTTCGATGTCGCCAAGCGTGCTGTTGCCCTCCATGGGCCCAATCCTGGTGACCGCCAAGGCGCCCGCCGCATTGGCGTATCGCAGGGCTTTTTTAAAAGAAAAACTCCCTGATGAAATCAAGGTGACAAAGGTGGCGCAGAAGCAATCACCGGCGCCCGTTGGATCAACAACGCTCACCTTGTGAGCCGGGAAACTGAAAGCCTCGCCGTTTCGGCGCAGCCCGGACCAGCCCTTGTCGCCTTTTTTCAGCACGACATAGTCACTGCCCGCGGCAAACAGCGAGGCCGCGTAACTGCCAAGGCTTGCTCCAGGAAAGAGCACGTGAGCGTCTTCTTCACTCGGCAGGAAATAGGCGCAGATCGCCATGAGTTCATTCACGGTCGTGAAGTAGTCGGAATCACTGATCAGCTCCTTGCGGATATTCGGGTCGAAGGAAATTGCGACACCTCTGCCGTGCAGCGCCTTGCAAAGGCGCAGCACCTTTTCACGCATTTCGGCATTTGCGAGAACTGAACCCGACACATGCATGATGGCAGTTCCAAAATTCACAAATTTTTCAATTGTCGAGTTATCGACGACAAATTGTGACGCCGCCGAATGAACGATGTTGAACACAAAATCGCGGCTTCCATCCGCATTGTAGCTCACGAAGGCGCTGCCCGTGGGTACACCCGGAACCACCGCAATCAGGCTGGTATCAACGCCACCTGCCTTGAGCCGCTCCAGGATGACATGGCCAAAGGCGTCATCGCCAGTGGCGCCCGCAAATACACAGCGACCGCCGCAGCGCGCGGCCTGGTCGATAAATATGCCCGGTGCCCCACTGGCGTAGGGCCCGCTATAGGTGCCGACACGGCGATGGTGCCCGTCCTTGTCGCCGCAGACAAATTCGACCAGAAGCTCGCCGATTGACGCAATGCCATTTTCCACGGGCATCGCCCTGTTTCCCAAAATTCGCCTGTTTTCACTTTGAAATATTTACAAATTGGCGTCAATTGCATTCTTTACGCGCGTTAAATATTGGACTGGGCAGCGCTCGCACCCAATCCATGCGCTGTCTGAAATCCTTTGCGCCAAAGGCCAGCGAGCCCATGACGATGGTTTCGGCGCCAGCCTGGCGCAGACCCGGAACCGTATGCTCGCGGATACCGCCGTCTGCCGCCAGAACAATGCGCCGCTGCTGTGCTGCGATCAACGCAACTGCTTCCGCCAAGCGCGGTTCCGCCTGATCATCGAGGCCCTTGCCTTTGACACCCATCAGCGTGCCCAGAAACGTCAGCATGCTGATGCGGTCCAGGAACGGCTTGGCGGCGACAACCGGGGAATGGAGCTGCATGACAATGCCGGACTTCAGGCCCTTGGCATGAATGAGATCAAGTGCTGCATCGGCGTTGGCGTTCTCGGCATGTATGCTGATGAGATCAGCGCCCGCCTCGGCAAATTGCCCGATCTGGTCAATGAGAATTGCATCTGCGACCATGAGATGGACATGCAATGGTTTTGCCGTGGCGCGGCGTGTGGCTGTGACGAGATCGGGGAAGAACAACAGCGCTGGCGAGAAATGCCCGTCGGCCACGTCGATGTGAAATATATCGGTGAAGGCTTCGACACGCTGGATGTCGTCAACCAGGCGCCCGAGGTCCGCGGACCACAGGGACATTTCCGCCAGCAATCGGTCGCGGGCAAGATTTTCAAGCCAATCGGTTGCCGGATGAAGATCAAGTGTGTCTGTCACGGTGTTTTTCCCTTTGAAGTTGAGACAAGAATTGCGCGACGGTTTTGCGAAACTCCGCAAGGTGTTTTGGCTTGTCAGTCGCCTTCGGGGTGATTTCAACCAATTGCGACGCGGCAATCATGCTGGCCAGAGTTTGCGCGAACATCAGCGGATGTACCGCATCAATCTTGTGGCCGATGACAAGCGTTGGCGCCGCTATGGCGCGCACCTCCGCCGCGCTGACACCCGGACCATCCGCCGCTATTGCAGAAAGCAAGGACGCTGTGGCGCTACGGTCGCTTGCGGAAAAGAACTTGGCTAACGAGAGAAGATTGTCGGGCGCTTGCCGCGCCAGCCTTTGGCCGGTCTCTGAGGCCTCAAAATCCGCCACGCTGCGCTGCTGCAGATAACCTGCAACTTGCACGAAGGGTTTCATGTTCTCAGGCGCTGCATTCCACAGCCATGCGGGCCGCGCGAGGATCAGCGCTTTCACCCTTTGCGGTTCGCGGACAGCAAGGCGCAAGGCGATTGCGGCGCCCATGGAGAGGCCGCCAATGACAAAGCGTTCAACACCACGCGAGTCGGCGAATGCCAGGACGTCGCTGGCGAAATTGGCCATGGAAATGTCATTCACATGGCCAAGGCTGGACTTGCCTTGGCCGCGGCATTCAAGCGTGAGGCGGCGAATGCCTGGGCCATCGGGAAAAGCTTCTGCAACCTGGGCGCCGTCGCCGCCGAGCCCGTGCTGGAATATGACCGGCAGTCCTTCGCCGCCATCCCAACCCCGAAGCGCAGCGTCACCCCGCTGCAGTGTGTGCCAGCTCATGGCGAGGTCACACCGCGCAAATACGCAGCAACGCCCGGCGCTTCCTGTTCGCGGAGGCCGTGGGTGACAAGGGGCCCGTCAAATCCAACGCTTCGCAGGCATTGCACAAAATGCGGGAAGTCAATGACGCCGGAGCCTGCGGCGGTGAATTCGCCATCCGCGCGGCGGTCTTTGGCATGGGCCATGACAATGCGGTTGCCCAGGAGACCAACGGCCTGTTCGATGACCTCCTGGCGCTCAACTGGCAGAGCCACCTCAAACAGATTGGCCGGATCCAGGACAATGCGAAGGCGGGGAGACTTCAGTTCGTCGATAAGCTGCCGCGCCAGCCTGGCAGAAGAAACAACATTGCCAAGCTCCGGCTCAATACCGAGATTGACATCATTTTCCTCGGCCAGCGCAATGGCCTTGCCCATCTCTTCCAGCAGATCACGCCAGGCCTGTTTGCTGGCGTTTTCGCGATGGTGTTTCCATTGGTCGTTGGCATCGCGGGTTCCGGTGCAAAGTGTGACCAGCCGTGTGCCAATGCCTCGCGAGCCGCGAATGAGTGTTGCAAGACCAGCCAAACCATTGGCGCGCACCACTGCATCAGGATGAATCATGTTGTAGGTTCCAGACACTGCGGCAATGGCCACGCCTGACGCAACACTGGCGCTTGCGATCTCATCGGCGATGGCGGGCGCAATGGTCACCGGCATAGAGGGCAGGCCCACGCAGGCCATGTTGAATTGCGCCACATCATATCCGGCATGGCGCACAGCTTTCAACACGGCAAGCGCGCCCGTTGCGGCAAAGGTCTTGGCAAATATCCCGAGCTGCATCAAACCGGGCCTTGCGCGTCGCAGAGCCGAACGGCGCGGCCGACGCGGACAGATTCGGCGATGGCCACCATGGCGCGCACCGCCGCTATGCCATCAGCGATATTCGCGCCGCGCATGGGTGCCCCATCGAGAATGGTATCGGCAAAACCCTCAAGCTGCCTCCGGTAGAAATGGCCGTCAGCGCCGAGGGGGCGCCGCCACATTGCGTCTTTCTCAGAGAAAATCTCCACATCTGAGGATTTATAATACCAGGGGTTATAAGTCTTGGCGATGATGCTGCCGTGCTCGCCATAGAGCTGAAAGCCCTCATGCCAATCCATGCGCACGGCGACGGTTAAATCAAGATGGCCCATGGCCCCATTGGCAAAGGCCACATCAACAAACCAGGAGTAAGCGCCGAACTTTTGGTTAAGCCGCGCGCTGACCTCGACGATATCGCCACACAGGAAGCGCGCCGTATCAACCAGGTGACTGCCATGGGCGAGCATGAAATAGCGCCGCAAATCAGCCTTGGGATTTTCACTGGGCTTCTTTGCCGCAGCACTGAGAATGGCCACGGGCTGCACCGCGTCGGTGTTGGTGTAGCGGTGCGTGCTGTCGCAATACCACGCCTTGAGGGCAAGCTGCTCGCCCATTTCATCACGCGCAAAATCCCGCGCCGCCTCAAGGCCTGGATCAAAGCGCTTCATATGGCCGATCTGAAGCACTTTTCCCGATGCCCGCACCGAAGCCGCCAGCAATTCGACTTCCTCAACGGAGACACCTAGCGGCTTTTCACACAAGACATGCTTGCCGGCGCTGAGGGCGCGGCGCGAGGCCTCAACATGGAACGAGTCAGAGGTGGCAATGATCACCGCTGAAATTTCGGGATCGGCCAGCATGGCGTCATAATCGAGATATGCGCGCTCAGGCTGATAGATGGCAGCCATCCGCTCCACCAGATCGCTGGCAACATCGCAGATGGCGTAAAGATCGGCATTGCGGGCTTTCTGGCAGGATTCAAAATGGGCAAACTGGGCAATCGGCCCGCAGCCCAGCACACCCACTTTCAGCCTGCGCTGCTGTTTTCTGATCATCGTCAAGCCACTAAAATTATGTGTTCACTTCTTGAACTGACAGCGTCACCCGATTTCAGGCGCTGAGACCGGGCAGATTCATCTGCGCAGCGGCGGCAATCTCGCCATTGGCAATGAGAACCGATGCCTGTTGCAGTGTTCGCATCGGTCGGGAGTGCCGCGTGGCCGGGTGTCAGGGTTAGAGTGGTCACATCAAAATCCGCTTTCCCGGAGCAGCACGGCGGCGATGCGGCGGAAGGTTGCGGCGGCGAGGCTTTGGGAGTTTGCCCGCACAACGAGCGTACCCCGGCGCCTGCGGGTGGCTGTCGTCTCGGTCGTATCGGCCGTCACTGGGAACACACCGGTTTTGGCCACAAGCTGTTTGTCAGGCCCCATTTCGGCGGCGATGGGGCCGCCGTTGAGCGAGGCGAGCAGCGGCAGCTCCATGCCAGTGGCGCGCGCTGAACCGACAGTGCCAAGCTTCACGGTGATGCGCGGGGCTTCGGCCTCTTCGCCAATGAAGACGCCGTCAGCGCCAGGATAAAGCCGGGCCACATCAGATTCACCGACAAGGCCACGGATGACGGCGGGGCCAGAACCTATGATCTCGGCCACTGCTGTCTTGCGCCCCAGCCACAGGCCAGGCCGCAGGCCCTCGGCGATCTCGGCCACTGCGCCGTCAAAAGGCGCCCGCAGCGTCAGCAGGCCACCGCGCGCCGCCAGGCCGTTGAGGGTTTCAACCAGCGCCCGCTTCTCGCGCTCCAGCACGGCGATAAGCGAGCGGTCGGTCGCATCGCCAGCCACGCGCCGCAGCCGGGCCTCGACGATATCCAGCTTGATTTGCGCGGCCCTTGCCTCCTGTTCAAGATCAGGCGCTGCCAGGATCAGCAGCACATCCCCCTTGCTGACTCGCTGGCCCACCCGGAGATTGACGGAGGCAATGCGCGATGGTTCAGGCGCGAAGGCGCGCCATTCTTCGCCTGCCATCAGCACCGCAGGCACATTCACATGGCGGTCAAGCGGGAGCAGAGCCAGCAGCAGCAGGCCAGCGACAATTGCGCCAGTTTTGCGAGCCCGCGGCGAAACCATGATCTCCTTGCGCATGGCAAACCAAGTGGCGAGTTCCTGCATGATGGGTTTCCAGATGAAGTAAACAATTTCAACGATGAACAGGGGAACGCCAATGACTTTTGGAAAGGCGTAATAAATCAACAGCGCAATGCCGGTGAACAAGATGAGCCGGTAAATCCAGGTGGCCCACGCATAGGCCACCAGGGTGCGGCGCATGGCGGGGGTGAACACCTCCGGCGGCGGATGCTCAAGGCCAAAGAGATGTTCGCGGAGTTGCCAGCGCGCCAGCGCAAACGAGCGCGGTCCGAGATTGGCCACGCCCAAACCATCGGCCAGAAGGTGATAGCCATCAAAGCGCATGAACGGCGACATGTTGACGATGAGACTGCCGATCCAGGCCGTGGTGGCCAGAAAAAACGCCGCCGAGCGCAACGGGCCATCGGGCAAAAACGACCAGGCCAGAAGCGCCAGTGCGGCGATGGCGAACTCCACCATGACCCCCGCTGCGGTGATGCGCATGCGCTCCGACCGCTGCTCCAGCCGCCAGGCGTCGGTCACATCGGTGTAGAGCATGGGAAACATCATCATGAAGGCCACACCCAGCACCGGCACGCGGCAACCGCGCGCTTGGGCTGCGAAGGCATGGCCCAGTTCATGGAAAACCTTGAGGAGTATGAGCGCCAGGCCATAGTATAGCGCCCCCTGCAGCGAGAAAAAATGCAGGAAGGTGGCCATGAACTGGTCCCATTGGCGCGAGACAAGATAAAGCCCCATCAGGCCTGAAAGGACGTAAGTGATTTTCGCAGGCCGGCCATAGAGCGGGGCCACATGGGGAGCCGCCCAATCAAGAAAGCGCTGCGGCTGCACCAGGGGCACGCGGAAAAACAGATAGTTGTGCACCAATGCCTTGAAAGGCGAATGCCGGGCTTCATTTTTCTCAGCCACCAGCCCGGCGATGCCACCGGCGGGGGCTGCGGTGAGGCGTGATTTTTGCAGGAAGTCCACCAGCGCGCCCAGATCCTGCGGGGTGAGGCCCTTGACCGCAGCCAGCAGTTTTTCCGGTTTTCCCAGGTGCCATTCGGCGAGAGCTGCGGTGGCGATGTCTGGCAAGTTGAAATATCGGTGCCGCAGGGGATCGAAAATCATTGGCCCGTCGGCGCCCACGACCAGCCGCAATTCCTGGCGCAAAAGCGGGAGCGCTGCCTCTGCCATCACCAGCCCAGATACTGGCGCGCCGCTGAAATGGGGCGGCGTAGGAGAAAGAACCCAAGGCTTACCGGATCACCCTGAATACGCGCGGTGCCGCGCAGGCCAATGCGTGGCGGTTTGCCTTGCGTATCGGGTATCGCCACAATCCGGTAAGCCATGCCGCCGCCGGGTTGCTCAGTGGCGCGGTAGGCCGCATCGCGCACCTTGGACGAGCGCGCGTTGAGCGGATCTGAGTCCAGGAATATCCTGACCTCGGCACCGGACTTGATGGCGATTGAATCATGCACTGGGAGATCAACCCGGTAGACCACACGGGCCGGATCAGCAATTTCCATCACCCGCTCGCCCGTGGCCACCGGGCGGCCAATGAGATCATTGCGGCTTGAATAGATCAACAGTCCGCCCCCGCTCGCCAGCACATTGACCCGGCCCAGCAATTCATCCGCATATTTTCGTTCGGCTTTCGCCAGCTCAAGCTCTTTTTCAAGCACCGCGATATCGCGCTTGGCTTTCGGATCCGAAAACGATCCCTGACGCGATGTCGCCAGTTTCGCTTCCGCCACCAGTTCACGCTGCAAGGCAATATCGGCCTTGGCCTTGAATTCTGTCGCTTCAAATGAAAACAGCAATTCACCCGCCGCCACCGTGGCATTGGGATCGGCGGCAACCTGGGCGATGACGCCGTCGAAGGGTGCTGCCACCACCTCCGGCTGGTCCGCCACCACCTCAAAGGGTGCAAGCGTGGTGAGCGAGACCGGAAAAAACGCCAGCACGGCCAGCCCCAGCGGCACCGCCCAGAGCAGCCAGCGCGGCATGTTGAAGCGCCGCAGCAAGCCTTGCGGGGTGAGGGCCCACTGGGCATGGGCGATGGTGCCGGCGAGGCGCTCGCCGATCAGCCGGTCGGCGTCCTCCCAGGGCTCGCGGCGGGCAAAGA
>JANOTU010000019.1:0-3219 GCA_031416515.1 Hyphomicrobiales bacterium | reverse complement strand
GTTGAGCAGTCACGTTGAGCTCCCGATGGATCCGATGGATTCAGCCCAGGGCATGGGTTCAGAATGGCTCTCCGTCATGGCCGAGATGGGTGTGACCATTGAGTGGTCCCTTCGCCGACGACCAGATCGATGCCTACATCGAGTTGAAGATGGAAGAAAACATGCGCACCGAAATGACTCCGCACCCGGTTGAGTTCGACATATACTATAGCTGCTGAGGCAAGCTCATCAAGACGACAAAGGCCGGGGGAAACCCCGGCCTTTTTTTGTGGCGCGAGCCGGTCTCATGTTGACGAGGATCAATGCTTGAGGGGCTGAGGGTGTGGTTTGATTGCAACGATGATCAAACACAAGAGCCAAGTTCTGCTTTCGGTTCTCTTCCTTGTCGCGGCGGGCGCCGGGACTGTCTATTACCTGAGCAGCCGCCCCCTTGTTGTCGAGGTCGCGGCGCCAGCAAGCAATGTTGAAATTCAGGTGTTCGGTCTTGGCACCGTCGAGGCGCAGGTGCTCTCCAGCGTCGGCTTTGAACTTGGCGCGACGCTTGTCGAGTTGATGGCGGACCATGGCAGCAAGGTCAAGAGCGGCGACATGATTGCCCGCCTGGAGGCATCCGAGCAGCATGCGCGGGTGGCGCGGGCGGAGGCCAATGTCAGTTCGGCCGATGCCGCCCTTGCGCGCACGTCCTCCATGGTTGAGCGGCAGGCCGCCGTGTTGGCGCAAAAGGAAGAAGTGAACCGACGACAGCAAGAGCTTCTGAAAAAAGGCGTGGCCGCCATCGAGAAAGCCGGGGAAACCGCCAAGGACGTTCTGGTCGCGAAAGCCGACCATGCGCTGGCGCTGGCCGATGTCGCGGTGGCGCGCGCGGCAGTGGCAACAGCTCGCGCTGATCTTGCGCATGAATCGGCGCTCCTCGACCACCACACCCTGAAGGCCCCATTCGATGCCATCATCGTCGAACGCCACAAGGAATTGGGCAGCGTTGTCAAGGCTGGCGATCCGGTTTACACCATCGTTGATCCCAGCAGTGTGTGGGTGCTGGCCCATGTGGAAGAGGCCCGCTCCGGAGCCCTGGCCCTGGACCAGCCTGCGGAAGTGCGGCTGCGTTCGCTGCCTGGCGTTGCGTTTCATGTAACGGTTGGGGGTTTTGGTATTTAACGCGACCGGGTAAGCGAAGAGCGCCGGGTCTGGGTGAAGTGCCTTGAGTGCCCGGCGGAATTCCATCTCGGAGAACAGGCCGAAGTCATCATCACGGCGGCGGTCTTGCCCAGGGCGCTGCTGGTCCCTGAGCTCATGGTCTCCGGCTATAACGGGCGCTCCGGGATGATTTGGATTATCGAGAATGGGACGGCGCGCCGGGTCAGCGCCACATTCAGCCAGCGCACCCTTGTTGGCAAAATCGAAGTCACCGGCCGATTGCCACAGGGCGCGGAAATCATCATAGGCCCCTCGGCAGGGCTGCGGGAAGGTCGCGCGGTGCGGATCAGCGCCGCACCTGCGCCATGAACCTCGCCTACCGCGATATCCGACACAATGCCGGGCGCTTTCTGCTCACCTGTGTGGGACTGGGCATGCTGCTCGGCGTGGTGCTGGCGATGATCGGCATCTATCGCGGCCTGGTGGCCGATGCCTTGACGCTGGTTCGGGCGCCGCAAGCCGATCTATGGGTGGTCGAGACTGACAGGCGCGGGCCCTTCGCTGAATCCTCGCGCATTCCCGGTGACACACGCGAGGCGATTGAACGCATCCATGGGGTTGTTGCGGCAGGCTCAGTCACTTACCAGTCAGTTGACACCGGCAAGACCTACAACCAGTCACGCTTTCAGATCATTGGCTATGAACCGGGACGACCGGGAGGCCCCGAACACCTGATTGCCGGCAGACCAATCGCGCGCAGCCATTTCGAAATGGTCGCTGATCGCTCCACCGGTTTTGCGCCAGGCGAAACTCTCATGCTGGGCCGCAATCGTTTCACCGTGATCGGCCTCACTCGTGGGCAGGTGACATCAAGCGGCGATCCTGTCGTCTATATCAGCCTGCTCGATAGCCAGAAGCTCCAATTTGAACTGGCGCCGTCGGCGGCGCGCAACGAACTGGCACGGGGCACAGGCGGAGGCCAGAAGGACACGGTCAACGCTGTCATCGCTCGTATTAGCCCCAATGTGCGGGCCGATGACGTGGCCCACACCGTGCGGCGCTGGAAACATCTGAGCGCCATCACACAGGCTGAACAGGAGACCATCCTCATCGGCTCTGTCGTCCAGAGGGCGCGCCAGCAGATCGGCTTGTTCACGACGATCCTGATGACCGTATCGGCGGTCATCGTTGCCCTCATCATCTACACCATGACCATGGACAAGATCCGTGAGATCGCCACCCTGAAGCTGATCGGGGCGCCCGACCGCACCATCGTCGGCATGATCGTGCAGCAGGCGCTGGCGCTTGGGCTCACCGGGTTCCTGCTCGGCGCCGCCTTGATTTCGGGCACCAAGGACTACTTTCCGCGCCGCGTCGTCCTTCAACCCGAGGATGGGCTGGCGTTGGCGGGGATCGTGCTGATCGTCTGCCTCGTGGCAAGCGGACTCGGCGTGCGGTTGGCGCTGTCTGTCGAGCCAGCGAAAGCGCTCGGTGGCTGAGATGGCGACCGCACCCACAACCGCTCCGCTAGCAGCCTGTCGGACTTAACGCCACATTCCCGCTTCTGCCGCTAATTCTTTCCGAAAAACCGATCGTTGCCCAACTTTTCCCTGGTATTCCCTGCATGTTGCCTATATAATCAGTACACTGATTTGTTCTGCATGAAAGACGGGTTTCCAATGAGCAATTTCCGCCCCAGTGACCGACTGACCGGATTTCTTCTGCCGCCTTCGATTGATGATTGGATTCCCGAGGAGCATCTGGCGCGGTTTGTGGTTGAGGTCATCGACGGGCTGGGTCTGGGCTCGATGGGCCGGAGTTATCGCGGGTCCGGCAAGGCGGCATACAGCCCGCGCGTTCTGCTTGGCATTCTGGTCTATGGCTACGCCACGGGTGTGTTTTCCAGCCGCAAGCTGGAGCGCGCGACCTATGACTCGGTGGCGTTCCGCTTTGTCGCGGCCAACGAGAACCCCGACCACGACGGGGCGCTGCTGGGCCTCGGCGATGATGGCAAGACGGCCACAGCGCCGGTCTGGGACCGGGTGCCACGTTTCGCCGATCTGCTGTCAACGGATGCCGACGATC
>JANOTU010000018.1:0-8221 GCA_031416515.1 Hyphomicrobiales bacterium | reverse complement strand
GTCGCGCCGGTCATTTGGTACGCCCTGCTCGGCCTTCCGGGCATTGTTCTCTACAAGGCCATCAACACGGCGGATTCAATGATCGGCCATAAAACCGAGCGCTATCTCAATTTCGGCTGGGCGGCGGCGCGCCTTGATGATCTGGTCAATTTGCCAGCCTCGCGGCTCACCGGTTTCCTGTTCGCCTTCGCTTCCGCCTGGATTTCCAAAGAGCGCTGCAAGTCAGCCTTGGAAACCATGTGGCGCGATGCCGCCAAACATCAATCGCCCAATGCCGGATGGCCGGAAGCAGCCCTTGCCGGCGGGCTCGGGCTGAAACTCGGCGGCCCCCGCTTCTATGATGGCGCTGTGGCTGATCTCGCCTGGATGGGCGATGGCAGGCATCAACTCACCCGCGATGATATTGTCGCAGGTCTCAAGCTTTATCGGCGGGCGATGACCTTGCTGTTTTTGCTCGTGCTGGTTTTGGCTGTGATTTTTTAAGAACCAGCGGCAGGCCTGCGGCCACGAAAATAACGTCATCGGCAATTTCGGCAAGGCGCTGATTGGCGCGGCCCTGTTCATCGCGGAAGGCGCGGGCGAGTTGGTTATCCGGCACAATGCCGAGGCCCACTTCATTGGAGACGATCACGACTTTGGCTTTGGATTTCAGCGCGGCGCAGAGTTTCTCCACTTCCCGCTCAACATCGCATTTGTGGTGCATGAGGTTGCTGATCCAGAGTGTGATGCAATCAATGAGCATTAAGTCAGCGCTTCTTTCAAGGGCTCCCACAAGATCAAGCGGGGCCTCGATGGTGTCCCAGCCATTTCCCCGCTGCGCCCGGTGCTGGGCAATGCGGGCGCGCATTTCATCATCAAGGGCTTCTGCGGTGGCGATATAGGTCTTGCGGCCCGGATGCTTCGCCGCAAGCGTTTCCGCATACCGGCTCTTGCCAGAACGGGCACCGCCAAGGATGAAGGTGATGCGAGTCATGAAGTAACACTTGTTTTCCTCCCCCCCTTGCGGGGGAGGTGGCGCGTAGCGCCGGAGGGGGCCTTGGCCTCAACCACGGAGTCTGCGGCCAGGCCCCCCACCGTCACGCTTCGCGTGCCACCTCCCCCGCAAGGGGGGGAGGATGAGTGTTTCGGTATCCGCGCGAGAAAGTGTCCTCTCATTGCACTGGGCCAGGTGCGAAAAGGGACTTCGCCGGTTTCGGTTTCTCCGTGCAGCTCGAACCAATTCAAAATCGCTTCGGCCTGGGCGCGGGTGGGGGCGTGGTCGCCGGTGAAATAGCTGAAGCGGGCGTCGTCGCGCAGGAACACGCTGCAATGGCGCTTGCAGTTCCACAGGCAGCTTTGCGTTTCGATTTGCACCGGCGTTTCGCGATCGGCCGCCAGGCTGAGCACATGGGCAATCAGGGTTTCGCCGCCAGTGCGGCCGTCTGGTCCCAGCTTTTCGTCTGCCGAATGTCGGCAAGTGGCGCAGAGCACAATTGAACGCATGGGTCTTTCAGGGGTTGCCAAGAGTTGCGCCTTCCATGTAGGCAATATGCGCTCAAGTCAACGTGGTGAAACCGGCCATGAAATTCGACCATATCGCCTTCCTCGCCTCGGATTCGCTTGAGGCCCGGAAAGCCTTGGCCAAATTCACCAAGCGCCACGGCAATGCCGATCCTGAAAAAGCCGATGTCGTGGTGGCCTTGGGCGGCGATGGCCACATGCTGCAAACCCTGCACCGGTTTGTTTCCACCGGCATTCCCATCTACGGCATGAACCGGGGCTCGGTCGGTTTCCTGATGAATGACTATGAAGACAATCACCTGCTCGAGCGATTGCAGGAAGCTGAACTCACCGTGATCCGGCCTTTGCGCATGGTGGCAACTGACGCTGCGGGCGCCACCCACAAGGGCATCGCCTTCAATGAAGTCTCACTTTTGCGCCAGCGCCATCAGGCGGCAAAACTGCAAGTCGGCGTGGACGGCAAACTGCGGCTTGAGGAGTTGATCTGCGACGGGATACTGCTTGCAACACCAGCTGGCAGCACCGCCTATAATCTCTCCGCCCACGGACCAATTCTTCCCATTAACTCCCGGCTCCTGGCGCTGACCCCGATCAGCGCCTTTCGACCGAGGCGCTGGCGCGGCGCCATCCTGCCGCATGAGGCGATACTCACCATCACCGTGCTGGAGCCAGAAAAGCGCCCGGTGGCGGCGGTTGCGGATCATGTTGAAGTGCGCGATGTCCGCGTGGTGGAAATCGCCGAAGACCGCAAACGCTCCGTGAAAATCCTCTTCGACCCCGGCCACAGCCTCGCCGAGCGCGTGTTGAACGAACAGTTCGGGTTTTAAGCCGCCTTGCTCATGTCGGTCTTCAACCTCTTCGCCAGATTGCGCACCGGATTTTCGGCGAAGCGGCTGATGAAGTCGAGATATTGGGCGCGGTCCCTGGGGGGCATGGCCTCGTAGCGGGTCATCAGGGCTTCGATCAGGCGGCGGCCAAATTCTTCCCCGTCAAGGGAGAGGCGCTGCTTTGCCTCGTCGGCAGCCACATCGCAGGCGGCCTGCAAGATGCCGAAACAGCTTTTGGGCAGGCCCGATCTGCCGTGCAGGCCCTTGAAACCGGTGAAGCCCTTGCCGGCCATGCGCTCCCTGGCCCTGGCAATAGGCATGCCGGCGAGATAGGCGAGGATTTGCGCCACGACTTGCATTTCACCCAGACAGGCAGCGCGCACGATGATCAACGGGGTCAGCGTCTCACGCGAGATGAGCAGGGGCATGGCGTGGGCCAGCTCGGCTCCATTTGTTTCCTTCAGTATACGGAGGATTGTCATGTCCTCTGAGTCGCCAACAATTTCGTCGGCGTCATTGGCCGCGACCCAGCCCCGCTCGGAGATGAGATGATGCAGCCGCTTTGAAACCCGTCGGCAGCGCTGCACCCGGATGTCGGGCGGCAGTTCCGGCCTGGTGAGCAGCAGTTCGGCCACATCAGGCGTTTCGCCAAAGCGGTCATTGAATCTGCGGTATTCCTCTTCGTCAAGGCGAACCGCAGTGTTTTCAAACAGCGCCAGGCACACTGGCAACGCCGCTGTATCGACAATGAGAGCCTGCGCCTCCTCGGTGATATCGGCGCGCAGCGCCACCGCGATCTGCCGGGTGATGTCGCCCGCATCCAGCACCGCCAGCATGAGGGCCGGGTTCAGGGCTGGCGTTTCGCTCAAGAACGGCACGGCGATATCATCACGGTCAGCAAGGATGGCGAAGACCAATTCCTCTTCAAGACCGGCGATGGACTTCAAGCGCCTGGCGAGGCTGCGCCTGATCCGAACCTCGGGATCGGCCGCAAGCCTTTTCACCAGCGGCACAATCAGCCTGCGCTCAAGCTCGGTGGTGGCCCTGTCGGCCAGCACCGCGGCAAGCTGCCGTGCCATGGCATTGCGGGCGCGCTCGGAGCCACTTTCAATGACGCTGGTGAAAACGCCTGTGTCGAGATTGGCCGGCGGCTGATCCTGCACAGGAGTGCTGCTGCGAAATCCCAGACTTCGCGCCAATTGCCGTCCCAGGTCTCGCAGGCGCAGTGTCATGGGGTCTTGTCTACCAGAAAGCCACGATCCGCCAAGAACCTTTGACTGCGTGTTCACACCGCTATTCCAGCCTGCCGCAATTTGAATTGGAGAATGTCGCGGTCAAAGGGCTGCATCAGCACATCGGCGGCACCCTGCAGGATGGACTGGCTGATCATTTGCGTGTCCGGCGTTTTGGCATAGAGAATGACCACCGGCGTTTTGCCTGCATTGCTGCGGCGAAGCTTGCGGACAAAATCGCGCGGCTGGCTGGCAGAGGCCGCAGCCGACAGCATCACAATATCGGGCGCGGTGGCGTTGCAATGACGCAAGGCCTCGTCGGGCGCTGCTGCCTGATCGGTCTCCAGACCAAGGTCAGCCAGCAGGGCTTGCAGCCGCTGCGCTGACGCCTTGTCTTCGTCGATCAGCAGACACCGTGTCACGTCCGAATTCCCTTTCCATCGCATTTTTCGACTCCTGCGCCGGTGTGGTTAATGGGACGTTAAGGGACTTATCCACAGGCATGTTTTTAAACGTAATGATATGTTTTAATTGTGTAATCATGATTTATGCACAGGGTTATCAACAGCACTTGGCGGGCATGTTCGCGTCTTGTTCACGCACACGCAGGGCGACTCAGTCAGGCCGACGCATCCGCCAGGCCTCTTCCACGGTTGCATATTCAGCATAGCCCAGCCGCGCGATGGGGCGCATGGCGGCGGTGTTGACCCGGCCATTCTCGATGAAGCGGTCGTCGATATGAATGCCAATGACGCGGCCGATGACGATGAAGTCCCGAACCCGGCCCTGGTCATCGGGCAAGTCCACAATCTGAAACAACCGGCACTCAAAACACACCGGACTCTCCGCCACGCGCGGGGCTTTGATCAGGCGGCACGGCGCTTTGGCCAATCGCGCCAGCTCAAACTCATCGACATGCGGGGAGGCCGCAGCCGAGGTCACATTCATCTGCTCGCGCAAATCCCAAGTGGCCAGATTGACCGCAAACTCCTTGGCGACCTCGATGTTGGTCAGGCTGTCCTTGCGGCCACCCGAACCAAAGACCACATAATGCGGGGCCTGCGACATGGCGTTGAAATAACTGTAGGGTGCCAGATTGGCGACACCCGTGGGCGAGAGCGAGGAGATCCAGCCAATGGGACGCGGGGCCACCAGCGCCTTGAAGGGATCAAGCTCAAACCCATGGTCATTGCGGACGGCGTCATAGAACATGGGTCAAAGACTCCTGAGAATCGTTGCAAGGTCTGCCACGCTGGCAATGGTGTGGTCAGCCAGATGGGCAATGTCGGCATGGGTGGCATTGCCGCTGAGAACAGCAATGGCAAGGCCTGCGCCGCCATGGCGGGCCTCTTCCATGTCATGGGAATTATCACCCACCATGGCAATCTCGGATTCCGCCAGGCCGGTGCAGGCGGCGAAAAGGCGGATCATGTCGCCGGATGGCTTTGGCGTTTCCACCGAGTCAGCGCCGATGATGTTTTCAAAATGATCGGTGATGCCGAGGCGGTCCATGTGGGCGCGCGCCGATGTGTGGGTATCATTGGTGGCAATGCCAAGGCGAAGGCCCAGCTCACGAAGTTCACACATGACGGGATCAAGCGGCATGAGCGGGGTCAGCGCGGCGCGGGCCAGCGGCGCATAGTCGTGATCGATGACGCGAAGCTTGGCGGCAACACCCGCCGCATCAAGGCCCGGCCACCAGATATCAATAAGCTGCCGCGTGGTGCCGGCAGCGAGAATGGACCCCGGCCTGAAACTTGCGGCCAAAGCATCATAGCCCGCGCGCGCCATCAGCGCGTCAATGCCGTTCTCATCAGCGCCGAACATATCCGCCAGCAAGCGGCGGTAGACCGGCACCCAGGTCTGGTTCACCGCGATCAGGGTTCCGTCCTTGTCAAAAAGAATGCCGCGTATGGTCACGGCGCAGTCCAGCGGGTGAGCAGCGCCATGGCATCTGGCCGCGGGCGGTCTTCAAGCGGGAGGGTGGGTGTCCCCAGATAAATAAAGCCTGCGACTTTCTCATGCGCGGCCAACCCCATGGCTTTGGTGATCTCTGGATCATAGGCGATCCAATCCGTGTTCCACGCGCAGCCCAGACCATGCGCCGTGGCCGCGATCAAAATATTCTGGCACACAGCAGCAGCCGACAGCGTCTGCTCCCAAACCGGAATTTTCACATGGGGCGCTGCCGTTGAGATGACGGCGAGAACTGCGGGTGCCCGCAACAACATCCCCCTCGCAAATGCAACCGAGTCCTCGCCATGGTCCGGATGCAAGCTGCGCCAGCGCGCGGCAATCCGCTCGCCAATTCCCGCCCGCGCCTCCCCCTCAAACAAAACAAACCGCCACGGCGTCAGCTTGCCATGATCCGGCACCCGCACGGCGGCGGCGAGAATATCCCCAAGCTGCTCCGCCGTTGGCCCCGGCTCCCCCATAGCCTTGGGCGAAGCCGAACGGCGCGTGGCCAAAAGGGCGCGAATCGAAGACGTATCATTGAGCCTGTTCATGAAGCCCAATCTGCCGACACCCGCGCCAGAAGGCAATGGATTCAATTTACGAAAGGGCGTGAACCCTTCGAACAGGAGATGCTATGATAATAAGAGTGGAAAGAAGCGGACTCGTCCCGGCGTCCAGACCAGAAAGGTTCCTGTCCCAATGTCCCGCCTGCTCATCGACAATGAACCGCTCATCCGCCTGGGGGTGTTCTTGGCTGTCCTCGCAGCCATGGCGGCCTGGGAAGTGGCTGCCCCAAGGCGGCGGCGGGAAATCCCCCGGCTGCTGCGCTGGACCAACAACCTTGGCGTGGTCGTCGTCGATACCATTCTTGTGCGCCTGACGTTCCCAATTGTTGCCGTGGGCCTGGCGCTCCTGGCCGAACAGCGCGGCTGGGGCCTCTTCAACACTTTTCCTATGCCCGCCTGGTTCGTTGTTCCGGCGTCCGTCATTGTGCTCGATCTTGTCATCTATCTGCAGCATGTCATGTTCCACGCCGTGCCGGCTCTCTGGCGGCTGCACCGCATGCACCATGCCGACCTTGAGTTCGACGTCACCACGGGCCTGCGCTTTCATCCCATTGAGATTGTGCTCTCCATGGGCCTGAAGCTGGCTGTGGTTGCAGCCCTCGGGCCCCCGGCCATCGCCGTGCTGGTCTTCGAGGTGCTGCTGAACGCCACCGCCATGTTCAGCCACAGCAATGTCAGCATGCCGCTGAAACTCGACCGTGTGCTGCGCTGGATCATGGTGACGCCTGACATGCACCGCGTCCACCATTCCATTCATGCGCCTGAGACCAACAGCAATTTCGGCTTCAACCTGCCCTGGTGGGACAAGTTGCTGGGGACATACCGCCCGCAACCCAGAGAAGGCCATGAAGCCATGACCATCGGCATCGAGCAGTTCCGCACCCGCCGCGATCTCTGGCTTGACCGCATGCTGATCCAGCCCCTCGTTGGCCGTGCCAGCGGCTATCCGATCAACCGGGATGGCGGCGATGAATTCACCGGAGGGGGAGGCAAACCTGACAAGGGTTAACTCGCGGTCGCCGCCAAGAGCGCTGCATCCCCGCGAAAACCCGTCGCAATGGATTCAATTCGCGTCTGCCCGTTAACCAAAAATTAAGGATAAACTGGCGCTTGTCTCCGACCTGTCGTTTCCTCTGCCCATGGGATTGGGGAGACACACATGAAAGCCATTTTGATTGCCGCCTTGGTTTACGTCGCATCCGCGGCCAGCGCATCGAGCGGGGCCGGCCACGACATCGCCCTGCAAATGGTGGGGGCGGGGAAAGAGGGCCTTGAGCTTTCGGCCCGGCTTTCGCAGGAAGGCGATTTGATTCAACGACCGATCACCTGGTCGGTGTTCAGCGCAGCGGGGGAGCCCGTGTTCATTGGCCAGGATGACATGGCGCGTGTCGCGGCAGCGCCTGGCGATTACCGCGTTGATCTTGAATATGGCGCGGTGCATCTGTCGCAAAACCTGTCACTGGTGGCGGGTACCCGGCTGGTGGTAAGTTTTGTGCTTGATGCTGGCGCCATCCGTATTCTGCCCAACATCCCCGAGATCGGCCTGCCCGTCACCCTGCCCCGCGCCAGCGTCTATGCGCTGGACGGCGCCAACAAGGGCAAGCTGGTGGCCAGGTCTTTTCAGCCCGGCGAAATTCTGAACCTGCCAAATGGCAGATACCGGATTGAAAGCACCTTCGAGAACAGCAATGTCAGCGCCTCAACCCAGATCACGGTGAAATCCGGGGGCCTGAGCGCTGTGGAGTTTGATCATCAGGCGGGCCTTGCGCGCCTTGCCTATGTGGGCGCGTCCGGCGCTGGCGTGGTCTGGCAACTCACCGATGCCAAGGGCAAATCGCTTGACCAGATCGAGGGGCTTGCGGCGGATGTGGTGCTGCGCTCTGGCACATATGTGGCAACTGCCAAGACCGGCGGGGAAACGCTGCGCGCCAAATTCATCATCGCCGCTGGCCAGTCGCGCGATATTATTCTGGGGAATTGAGCGCCGCGCGCACGATGGGAGCCACTTTGGTTCCCAGTCGTTCGATGGCCTTCATGACCTGCGCGTGCGGCATGGTGCCGATGGCCATTTGAATCATGATGCGGTCGTTGTTGAAAATCTTGTGGAGCGCCACGATCTTCGCCGCCACCTCCTCCGGGC
>JANOTU010000017.1:0-5358 GCA_031416515.1 Hyphomicrobiales bacterium | reverse complement strand
TCCGTGTCCCGAATCCCAGAACTCCAAGGCATCACACCCCTGAACTCCCGGAAGCCGCCAGACGCCATGCGCACGATACACATTGGCGTCAAGAGCCGATTCCTCCCATCCCGGTCACCATCGCGAACGAAACCCCTTCCGGGAGGATGAGAGAACGTATAACGAACGATAAGCTCCCTGTCAAGGACTATTTTCATTCAAGCTCAAAATATCTTATAGCAGTGGCGGATTCCCCCATCTCTCCATGGCCGGGCTTGACCCGGCCACCCAGACTTCCGGCGGCGGAGTGGCGGAAAGTCTGGGTCACCGGCTCAAGGCCGGTGATGGAGAGTGGGGGGAAGGCACGGCGATGGGGGTGCGCGCTGCCGCACCCGATCAAAAGCCACAATGAAAATTGCTGCCCCTTGTCTATGGCCAACTTCCAGCTTCTCAAGAATCGGCAAACCTGTTAGCGTTGAAAAAATGCTCAACCGGCTCTTACTTTTCATTGCCTTCACTGCCGCCATGTTCTCCGTTGCTGCCGCGCAGGAGCGGCAATGGTCGCTCGATAAGGGCGATGACAACGCCTATCTGGTGTTCGGCGTGCCTGACAGCGATGATGTCGGCTTCAGCATGTGGTGCAAGGTGCGCAGCGGCGAGATTGAAATATTTCTGCCCGAAACCGATCCGGCGCTGGCGCCTGACCAGACCATCTCCTTCAAAATGGCGGCGGGCGATGCAACCGGCGAGTTCAAGGGCAAGACCAGCGCCAATGAAATGTCTGACACCATCAGCCTGGAGGCGAAGCTGCCTGACAATGACCCGATTTTCGCCGGTCTTCTGGAGGCGGACCGCTTCCGGGTGAAGGTGGGCGCGGAAGAGATTGTCATTCCCCTGTTCGATGCTGATATCGCGGGCTTGCTGGCGCTGTGCGCCAAGCCCTGATCAGGAGGCGCTCAGGCGCTTGAGGGTCTCAAGCGTCGAGCGGTCGGCGATGCCGTCAACTTTTGTCTGGCGAAAATGGCGCTGGAAGGCGGCGATGGCGGCCTTTGCGGGCCAGACCCCATAGCCATAGGCTGAGAGCAGCCGGCCAAGCTCATGCAGATCAGCATCGCCGCTTGCCACAACCGGCTCCACCCAGTGGCCAACGCCAGCGCGGTATAATCTCTCCCAGTCAAATTTCTCGCCCGGATCAATCTTGCGCCCCGGCGCCACATCGGAATGGGCCAGAACCCGGCGGGCGGCAATGTTGTGGCGGGCAATCATGTCGCGGCACAGAGCGATCACCGCCAACATTTGCGCTTCAGGAAAATCCTGGTAGCCGAGGCTGTGTCCAGGATTGTGAATTTCAATGCCGATGGAGCGCGAATTGATGTCGCTGTCGCCCTCCCATGATGAAATTCCCGCATGCCAGGCGCGCATGTCTTCGCCCACCATCTGGGTGATCACGCCTTGCTCATCGATGAGATAGTGACATGAGACACCGGAAGCCGGATTGCACAACCAGTCACGCGCGGCCCACGCATTTTCCATGCCGGTATAATGCAGGATGAGCATGTCAACCCGGCCTGATCCCCGCCGGGGCTCAATGTTGGGCGAGAGCGCAAACTCATGCGCCAGCGTTGAGCGGATCATGCCGCCAACTCTTTCATGATCCGGTCATAGGCCTCATTGATCTTCTGCAGGCGGCTGGTGGTGAGGACTATCATTTCCGCAGGCACACCGGCGGCGATATGCTTGTCGGGATGGTGCTCGCGCACCAGCCTGCGGTAGCGCTGCTTGACGGCGTCTGCTGTGGCGGAGCGGTCCAGGCCCAGCACGCGAAAGGGATCATCGAAACCCACCACATGGCGGGACTTGATGCGGGCAAAATCAGCATCGGAAAAGCCGAAAATTGCCGCCACACTTTCAAGAAAGCGGTATTCGCCGGGGTGGACCGCGTGGTCAGCCTTGGCAATGTGGAACAGCCCGTCCAGCACATCTTCAAGAACCGGGGATTTCCCTTTGAACAGCCGGGCGATCTGCCGGGCATATGAATCAAATCCCGCCACATCCTGCTTGGCCAGATTGAACACCCGCGCAACTCCGGCAAGCTCCGCATCAGGCACATTGAACACCTGCTTGAAAGCCCTGATCTCATCTTCTGTGACCACGCCGTCGGCCTTGGCCATCTTGGCGCCAAGCGCGATCATGCCGATGGTGAAAGCGATGGACTTCTCCGGCGGCCTGGCCAGCAGCGCAGTGATTGACTCACCCAGTGCGGAGATGGCCTCGGCGATGCGGGTCCAGATTGACATTCGGAGACAAACTCAACTGCGCTTCAAATAATGTCCAAGCCTGAATACCGGCGTATCGACATCCAGATTTTGTGCCAGTCTGCGCTCGATGTGCCAGCCGCGCCCGGCGGTCCAGATTGTGGCCCACAACACCGGAAGAACTCCCAGCGCCATGATAACCAACATGGCCACGTCAGGCAGGCCCAGCAGTTTCGATCCCGCCCAAACCGTGGCCGCCATCGCCGAACCCAGCATACAAAACGCCAGAAGCGTGACGCCGGAGGCTGCGAGAAAACAGCCCAGCGGGCTGAAAGCCTGGCTCCCGGGGCGTGGGGGTGTATCGGGTTTCAAGATTTCCTGTTCCATGGGGCCTCATATGCCTGCTCGGGCCCCAAAACTCAATGGCAATAGCGCTGGCCGCTGCGCCGGTTCTGCAAATCGAGGTGAATATGGTCCTTGTGGGCGCGGTCAGAGCCGGGACCAAGCACGGTCATGAAGTTTCCACAGGCCTCCTCGCGGACGATGCGGACAAAGGCCTTCTCATCGCGCCGCCCCGTCTGCACACTCACCTTGCGCCCGCTTTCCAGTGTGAAGGCCGCGATGTCGATGGCATTGCCAAAGCCATGCTCGCTCATCCTGGCACCGCGCTTGTTGTTGCGCCCGCGGCAGGAATAAGAGGCCGCGACATCAACCGAAGCGACACTTTCACCAAAGCTGCGCATGGCCGCAGGCTGCACCGTATTCTGCATCCAGTCATTCAGCGGATCAACCATGTTGCAGCCCAAAATCGCTGGCTGGCTGAAGCTGACATTGGTCAGTCCACGCACGCGCCACGCATCCTCAATCTCGCAGGCGCCGGGGCCGTCAACATCGCGGATTCTCTCGGCATAAGCAATTTTCTTCGGGTTGACCGGGCAGTTCGCAGGCGGCGCGACCAAGCCTTTGGAATCAAACGAAGGTTGATTTCCCGATGAACAGGCGGCCAGCAAGACTGCCAGCATCAGCGTGGGCGCGAGCCTTGCCATACGCAACTCCATAAATAAACCAACCGCCCGCACCCTGACTAGGGCCGCAGGCTTAACAAATGGTATCGATCAACGATTGAGCGCCGCCACCAGCTGGGCGACATCACCCTTGCGCTTGGTGATGTAAGACGTGAACAGGCCGCGCTGCATATAGACCAGCGAGAAACCCAGCACCTTGGCATCGGCCACCTTGAAGCCGCCGCCGCGTTTCACCAGTTTCCACACCACCGTGTGGCTTTGGCCCGACATCAGATACACCTTGCTGCGGATGGCAGCCTCATCGCTATCACCGCTGGCGTCGCCCAGCTCATATTTGGCAATGGGGTATTCGCGCGACTGCTCGGCGAAATAGCGCGCCATGAAGGTTGCAACCCCGCCATAATAGCGGGCTTTCTGGCCAGCCGCCAATTTGGCGCGGTACTGCCCCAGCGAGTAATTACCGATCTCGGTAATATCGCCATAACGCTGGATGACGCGCCTGAATGCGGCCACCGTGCCTAGCCGGTGGGCATGCAGCAAGTCCTTGGCGAAGGAGCGCATATAGGCCATGGCCGGGTGGTCGGCGGCCAAGGCTGGCGTGATTGCGGCGCCCAAGCCCAAGCCCAGAAAAGCCCGCCTGCCCAGGGATGTTGAGAATATGTCCGTCATGATTCGGTATCCACAACCTGTTCAAGGCCGCTTTAAGGCAGGACCAACAATGCCGTCAACTTTGCTACCAGGTATTGGCTTCGCGCAGCTCTGCAAAGAGCGCATTGAAATCGCCATTGGATCTTTTCAGCACCTTGGTGAAACGGTCCTTCATGGCGATTGTCAGCCACACACCCTTGATATTAATGTCATCGACCCGGTAGCCGCCGCCGCCGCCGGTCAAGCGCCAGCGCACCGGCTCGCTGCTGCCATTGCCCTTTATGGTGCTGAGAATCACGGTGAATTTGCCCTGCTTGGTGGTCTTGGTGATGTCAAGTTTCGAGCCTTTGAAATCATTGACATAGAAAACGAACAGGGCCGCCGCATAGTTGTTCACAAGGCGGTAGAACTCGTCCCGCTTGCCCGCCGGAAGCTGGCTGCGGTAGGTGCCCAGCGCATAATTGGCGATATTCCGCAGGCTGATATAGCGGTTGAGCAGGGATGAGAACCGGCCCCGCAAGCCATCGCCTTTCTGGCCGCTATTGGCCAAATTCATCACTTCATCAGCGATCCGGCTGACATATGTTTCAGCAGGATCAACAGCTGCGCGCGCCATGGCGCCATAGGGCGCCAGAACCGAGCCTAGCAAAAGACCAATGAATTGCCGCCGTCCCAAAGACCTTGTCATGTCATCTCCATAATTCGCCCGGCGCATATACGCCGGGAAATTGTGAAAAAAGCAAGACATGGTGGAGAAATAAAGACGCGACTTGCAGAGCATATAAGGATATGTTTATATAGTTTGAACGAGGATGAAAGCTTGGAAGAACTATTGGCAGGGTTGCGGGCGGCGGCGGAAGCGACACGGGTGCGGATTCTGTTTGTGCTGTCACACGGCGAATTCAACGTCAGTGAGCTTACCCAAATCCTCGGCCAAAGCCAGCCGCGGGTCAGCCGCCACCTGAAATTGATGACGGAAGCGGGCCTGATCACGCGCCACAAAGAGGGCAATTGGGTGCTGTTTCGCGCACGTGAACAAGAGCTTGGCGGAGCCCTGTCGCGGGCCATCGTCGATCTTTTGCCAGGTGCTGATGCGGAGTTGGCGCGCGACCTTGGCCGCTTGCAGGAGGTGCGCCAGACCCGCGCCGAAATCGCTGCACAATATTTTCGGGACAATGCGCCCCGCTGGGAGGACTTGCGTTCGCTGCATGTGCGCGAACAGGATGTGGAGCTGGCCATGCGCCGTCTGGCGGGGCCTGCGCAATTCAAGCTGCACCTTGATCTGGGAACGGGAACGGGGAGTGTGCTGCGCCTGTTTGCGCCACAGGCTGCCCAGTCGATTGGCATTGATTCAAGCCGCGACATGCTGGCCATTGCCCGCCTCAATCTGGAAAAAGAAAATCTTCGCCATGCCCAGGTGCGCCACGGTGACATTTACGCCCTGCCCTTTG
>JANOTU010000016.1:0-1558 GCA_031416515.1 Hyphomicrobiales bacterium | reverse complement strand
CGTGGCCACCAATGCCGATGGCCGCTGTGATGGGCCGCTCCTTGAAGGGGCGGCGTTCCTGCCGGGCCATTATGAGCTGCGCTTTCACGCCGGCGATTATCTGCGGGCCTTGAACATCGCCTTGCCGGAGCCTGCGTTTCTCGACGTGATCCCGATCCGCTTTGGCATCGCCGACCCGTCGCAGCATTATCATGTGCCGCTGCTGCTGTCGCCCTACGGCTATTCCACTTACCGGGGGAGCTGATCCATGCGGGATGTCTTGCGGTTTCTGCGGCGCGGCAAGATTGTCGCGCTGAAGAATGTCGCGCCCACCCAGACGGTGCTGGATTATCTGCGCGGCCAGGAAAAATCGCGCGGCACCAAGGAGGGCTGCAATGAGGGCGATTGCGGGGCCTGCACCGTGGCACTCGGGTCTCTACGCGGTGGCCGCATTGTCTATGAGCCGGTCAATGCCTGCATTCTGCTGATGGGCCATCTTGATGGCAAGGAACTGGTGACGGTGGATGATCTGGCGCAGGGCGGCGATTTGCATCCCGTGCAGAAGGCGATGGTGGACACCCACGCCTCGCAATGCGGCTTCTGCACGCCGGGCTTTGTGATGTCGCTGTTCACGCTCCATCATTCAGGCCAGCGCCCGACGCGGGCCGGGATTGTCGATCACCTCGCCGGCAATCTCTGCCGCTGCACCGGCTACCGCCCCATTGTCGATGCCGCGACCGCGTCCTGCACCGGCAAGGCGGACGACGGACACGGCAACGACGCAGCGCTTCTTTCCACCATCAATGATGGCACCGACCTCTTCATTGGCGATGCGCTGCGTTTTCTCGCCGTGCCGGCAAATGCCGCCACTCTGACGGCACTTGTGGCCGCGCATCCAACGGCGACAATCGTCGGCGGCGCCACCGATGTTGGCTTGTGGATCACCAAGCAGCTGCGCGTGCTTCCCAAGATCATTCATGTGGGCGGCGTTGCAGCGCTGCATGCGATTGCCTACACCGACAAGAAGCTGATCCTGGGCGCTGCCGTCACCTATGCTGAAGCGGAAAAATATCTGGGCGAAATTGATCCCGACATCGCTGAAGTGCTGCGGCGCCTTGGCTCCAAACAGGTGCGAAGCGTTGGCACCATTGGCGGCAACATCGCCAATGGCTCGCCCATTGGCGACATGGCGCCGCTGCTGATGGCACTGGGGAGCCGGCTGCAGCTCCGCCACGCCAAGAAAACCCGCGACGTGGCGCTGGAGGATTTCTTTGTGAGCTACGGTCGCCAAGACCGGAAGTCCGGCGAATTGGTCTGGCGCATTGAAATTCCCAAGCTCAGGCCCAACGAGGTTTTCCGCGCCTATAAAATATCCAAGCGCTTCGATCAGGATATCTCCGCCGTGCTGGGGGCGTTCAAGTTCAAGCTCAATGAGGCGCGCATTGTTTCGGCGCGCGTGTGCTTCGGCGGCATGGCGGCAACACCCAGCCGCGCAGCGCGTGCCGAGGCGGCCCTGGCCGGGGTCTCGATCGACCAGCCCCAATCCTGGTCCAAAGCCATTGCAGCATTGGCGCAGGAT
>JANOTU010000015.1:0-6092 GCA_031416515.1 Hyphomicrobiales bacterium | reverse complement strand
CGAGGTGTCAATGGCGGTGGCACCCGGCGAGATTGTTGGGCTCGTTGGCCCCAGCGGCTCCGGCAAGTCGACGCTGCTCAATGTTGTCGCCTGCATTCTTGAGCCGTCGAGCGGGCGGATGCGGCTTGATGGCGATTTGGTTTATGATGGGCGCTGGCTCAAAAGCGATCTGCGCAAGCTGCGGCTCGACAAGGTTGGCTTCATCTTCCAGTTTCACAATCTGCTGCCGTTCCTGAATGCCACGGAAAATGTCGCCATGGTTCTGGAGCTTGCCGGCGCAAACGCGGACGCGGCAAGCGCACGCGCGATGGAACTGCTCGATTATCTTGGCGTAGGCAACCGCAAGAAGGCCATGCCAGCCACCGTATCAGGAGGCGAGGCCCAGCGCATCGCCATCGCCCGCGCCATGGCCAACCGCCCCCGCATCATCCTGGCCGATGAACCCACCGCAGCGCTCGATTCGCAGCGCGCGGCAAGTGTGATGGACTTGATGAGCCGGGTTGCGGCGGAACAACAAGCTGCCATCATCGTGGTCAGCCACGACGAAAAAATCTTTAACCGCTTCCACCGGATTTTCCACTTGAGAGACGGCCGTCTGGAGAACATCCAAACCAATGGCCGGTGACGCTGAGAGGGCGCGGGTCCCTGCGCACGCATGGCTATTCGGTGTCAAAGCATCTCGGCGGCGCCGTTGTTGCAGGATGATTTTACGACGGCTTCGAACAGGCGGGTGTTGTCGACCAGCTCTTCATGGCTGAAGCGGTAGGGTGCCTTGCCTGCTACGGCATCGGCCCAGGCCTCAAAATTCTGGGTGACTGTGTCGGTGGCTTCATAGGAGACACTGCGCCTGCCATTGTGGTCGCCGTGGGTGAGGATGGTGGGTTTGCCCTTGTCGACATTGCCCTCGCTGATGATCTCAACCCAGCCCAGATCGCCAAAAACCGTGAAGCGGCCATAGAAAGGCGTGATCGAGAGCGAATTGAAAGTGGCCCGCGCACCCGATTTAAAGTCGATGCTGGCGGTCACAAAATCCTCCGCAGGCGGCGTAAATATCATGCTGGCGGTGCGGGCGCGAACTTCCGATGCCGGACCCACCCAGTGAACCATGAGATCGGTCAGGTGAATGATGACCGCCGTCATCATGCCGGCCGGCGCATTGGCGGGGCTCAGGCGCCAATTGTCGGTGCTGAGTTTCCGGAAATTGTCATGGCTGACATTGGCCTCGAAGAGAGAAATCTTGCCGAGAGTGCCTGCCTTCAACATCCGCTCAAGCTCCTCGAAGGCTGGTTCCCAGCGGCGCTCATGGCCAACGCCCAGAACCTTTCCCGCTTTCTTGCAGGCTTCGACCACGCGTCTGGCACCTTCACCGGTCATGGTGAGCGGCTTTTCGCAGAAGAGATTCTTGCCAGCGGCGATCACCTTGAGCGCCTGTTCTTCGTGCAAGGCGTGTGGTGTGGCGAGGATGACGCCTTCGACCTCCGGGTCAGCCAGCGCCCTGTCGAAATCGGTCTCCAGCGCGAAATTATGGGACTTGCGGAACTCCGCCACATCGGCTGGCGGGTTGGGGTCAATGCCGTACAACACCTTGTAACGCGCGGTTTTCTCCAGGCAGGAAATGATCTGCTTGCCCCACCAGCCGAGGCCTGCCACTGCGACTTTCATATGTCTCTCCCTATTTCGCTTCCGGCTCAAGGCCATCGGACAGTGTGAGATTCTCACTTTCCAGCTTCACGCCTGACATTTGCGCCAGTGTTTCAAGAAGTGCCGCAAAGTCTTTCTGCAAATAAGCGTCTGGATCAGGCTTGGCCTGCGCCAGGCCAAAATGCGCTTGCAGCACTTCGCGCGTGGCTGATGTCACGGGCATGGCAACACCAAGCTGTTTGGCAATCGACAGGCCCAGATCCATGTCTTTCCGCATGCCAGTGGGCGGGAAAGTGGTGGTCCAGTCGAGATTGACCAGGGCTGGCGTCTTGTAGCGGGTGAAAACCGAGCCCATGACGCTGTTGTTGAGGAATTCGAGGAAGGCGCTGCGCGGCACGCCGGCCTTCTGAGCAAGGAGCGCCACTTCCATCATGTTCTCACTGACCACGGCCAGCATGAGATTGACCGCAATCTTGCACATGCGGGCTTCCTCATTCACCCCGGCATAGGCGGCGCCGCGGGGCGCTATGGCCAGCAGAAGCGGCTTCACCTGGTCATAAGCCTCGCGGGGGCCGGAGACCACGCAGGAGAATTTGCCCGAGCGCACGCATTCAGGATTGCCGCTCACCGGGGCGGCGAGCAGCTTCACGCCAATCTTGTCCAGGCGGGCCCGCACTTCGGCTGACTCGTCCATGCCGATGGTCGAACAGTCGACAAGAATTCTCGGCATCTGCTTGAGGCCATCGCGGAACATGCCATCGGGGCCGAAGCATACATCAATGCAGTCCTTGCCGGTGGAGAGCATGGTGAAAAGAACCTCGACATCAGCCATCTCGGCCCGGGTGGCAACGACTGTGGCGCCTTTCAGCTCCTCAGTCTCGGCCTTGGCGCGGGTGCGGTTCCAGATCGCGACTGGGTGCCCTGCCCTGAGCAGCCGCGCCGCCATGGGCGATCCCATGCGCCCAACACCAATCCATCCAATTTTTTTCATGACTCAGGCCCCGCTGGTCAGTGTGATCTTGATGCATTTCGAGGCGTCCGCGCCCAGCGCGAAGGCGGCGACCGCGTCTTCCAGCGGGAAACGATGCGTCTGGATGGGGGAGAGGTCGAGGCCGGTTTTTTCGAGGAAGCGGATGGCGGCGGGCCATACGCCGGGCGAGCCGATGCAGCCCTTGACGGCGAGGTTTTTCATCTGGAGCTGGCCGAGATTGACCGGGAATTTGCGACCGATGTTGATGCCCACCATGGAAACACGCGCGTCCTGGCCAGCATAGTCCAAGGCGGCGGCGAGCGAGGCATCGTGGCCGGAGGCTTCAATGACAAGGTCAGCGCCTCTTCCCTGGGTGAGTTCCTTGATGGCGGCGCCTGTATCGCCTGCGGGATCGACGGCGTCACTGCAGCCGAGCTTGAGGGCGATCTCGCGGCGCCTCGCAATGGGATCAACCACGATGACGCGGGCCCCCATGCCGATGGCGGCGGCGGCTGACACAAGGCCGATGGTGCCGCCGCCGGAGACGACAACAGTCTCGCTGGCATTGGTGCCGCCGGAGCGCAGAAGCGCGTAGAAGCCGCAGGTGAAAGGCTCGATCAGCGACCCCTTGGCATCGTCTACGCCGTCAGGCAGCTTGTGCAGCCATTCGGGATTGACGGGGAAGAACTCACGGTCGGCCCCGTCCATGGAAAAGCCGAAATGATGCAGGCGCTCAGGAGTGCGCACCACGCATTCGCCGACCACGCGGTCTCCCACCTTGAAGCCCTTGACGGATTTTCCGGTCTCGACAATCTCGCCGCACCATTCATGGCCCGGTGTCACCGGATAGGAAATCGGAATGATGTAGCGCCCGGCCAGCAGCTCATAGTCTGAGTGGCAAATGCCGATGGTGCGGCTGCGCACCAGAACCTGGCCGTCACCGATGCCGGGCATCGGCATGTTGACGACCTGCGGCTGGTCGGGGGCTTCGAATACCAGGGCTTTCATGATCTTGTTCCTTGTGCTTAGACTCTGACCAGAATTTTCAAATGTGTGGCGGACTTGTCGAGCAGGGCCTCAAAACCATCCGCCACGACGCGCTCAGCCTTGATTTCTCCAGTGACAATTTTTTCCACCGGCAGCAGGCCCGCCTCCACCATGCGGATGATGCGCGACCAGATTTGCACGGGGAAGCACCAGGTGGCTTCGATGGTGATGTCTTTCAGGGTCCAGCCCATGGCGTCAACGCTGGCGGGCTTCATATGCAGGCCCGTCTGCACCACAGTGCCCTGCCGCCGAACCGCCGCAGCGCAGGTATTGAAGCTCGCCTCCAGCCCTACGCATTCGAAGGCGACATCGACGCCCACATGCTCGTCTGTCTGGGCGCGGATGATGGCCTGGAGATCGTCCTTGGTGGGATCAATGGCGATGCATTCCGGCACCAGCGTCTTGGCCATCTTCAGGCGGTTAGGGTTCGGCTCGCTGACGAATATCTGGGCAGCGCCCGCCGCCTTCACCGCCAGCAGCACCAAAGCGCCGATGGGGCCAATGCCTGACACCAGCACCGTTGAACCGGCGCGGACACGGCCCCGGTCCACCGCATAGACGGCAACCGCGGCGGGCTCGATCATGGCGGCCTGAATGTCGCTCACGCTGTTGGGGACAGGCACCACATTGTAGCCGTTGACCACGGCCAGCTCGCCCATGCCGCCCCATGGCCAGCTCAGGCCCACACAGCCCATTTTTTCGCTGAGATGATAGAGGCCGCGGCGGCCATAATAATCATCGCGCGGCGATATCAGCGGCTGAATCGAAACCCGGTCGCCTGGCTTCACATGGGAAATACCGCTGCCGATTTTCAGCACTTCAGCGCTGAATTCATGGCCGAGGATTTGCGGGTTGCTGGCCCCGGTATAGGCGTGGGGCTTGGCCGGCGTGACAATGGGACCGGCGATATATTCATGCAAATCCGTGCCGCAGATGCCGGTGACCAGCGGACGGATCAAGACGTCACCCTCCTCCAGCTTGCCGGTGGGCGCTGCCACATCCTCAAAACGAATGTCGCGGGCCTTGTGAAATCTGACTGCTTTCATTTCATTTCTCCTGAAAAAGCACCATGCCGCCGTCGATCATCACGGTCTGGCCGGTCATGTGGTTTGAGGCGGTCGAGGCGAGCCTGACATGCGCATTGTGCCCATTACGGTTTTGCCCGCCATAGCCGGTGCGGCGTATCCTTCTCGTAGCCGAGCGTGGAGAAGCTGCAGATTTCCAGCGACTGGCCCCAGGGGGCTGTGAGATAGACCCAGCTGAATCCCGCAAGCGGCCCTTCTGCTGCGGAGTTGGGGCCATCAAGCAGTTCAACCCCTTGCGCCCGCAGCCGCGCTGCGGAGGCGAAGACGTCTTCGACTTCAAAGCACAGGTGCGTGCCGCCGACTTCGGAATTGCGCTTGGGGCGCGCCGTGCTGTCCTCGCCGCTATATTCGAAAAGTTCGACATTGGTGCTGTCGCCGCAGCGCAAGAAGACGAGATCGCGGATACGCGTGTGCGGCGGTGTTCCGAGCTTGCGCTGCATGAAGGCCTCATCCACATCGAAGGGGCCAGTCTGGAACACATTCACCGCGCCAAAGACAGCCTCGAAGAAAGCGATGCCCTCCTTGAGATTGGGCACGGTGATGCCGATATGATGCATGCCGTAGACTCGTTCTGCCATGGGATTCTCCTAATCTAGACGTGGATTGAACATGAAAACTCGCCGCCCGAACAATGGCGCAAGATACATGTGGTGAGACGACAGGTACAAGGACCTTTTCATGTTTCATGCTCCGGCGCGTCTGCGGACGATTGAATATATGAGGGCGGAAATCACGATCAGCGCCCCCTGGAATAGATATTGGTAGGTTTGTGACAGGCCGAGGAAGGTCACGGCATTCAGAACTTCCGTTGCCAGAACTGCACCCAGCACGGTGCCAATGAATGTGCCGCGCCCGCCGCTGAGGCTGGTGCCGCCGAGGACGACAGCTGTGATGCTTGCCAGTGTATAGTTGATGCCCTGGCGCGGATCTCCGACGCCGATTTGGGTCATCAGCATCACAGCGCCCAACGCTGTCAAAAGGGAACACGCGACGTAGCCGGAGACGAAGGCGCGGTCGATCCGAATGCCGATGCGGCGAGCTTTCTCCGCATCTGAACCGATGGCCCGAAGCCGCCACCCTGCCCGCGCCTTGCGGAGCGCGTATTCCAGCGCCATGGCAATTGCCACCAAAACGATGAACGCCGCGGGAATGGGACCAATTTGCGCATTGATGATCTCTGTAACGGCGAAATTGATATAGCCGTCAGGCGCATCACGCAGCAAAAAACTCATGCCCTGCAAGCCTATGAACATGGCCAGGGTTGCGGCAATGGGCGTGAAATTCGCAAACCTGATCAGAACACCGTTGATCGACCCCACCACAAACGCGCCCGCAAACATCAAGGCAAA
>JANOTU010000014.1:0-2187 GCA_031416515.1 Hyphomicrobiales bacterium | reverse complement strand
GATGGTGGAATTATCCTGGGGCACTTGCTCAACGCCAACGGTTTCATCGAATCGGAAATCACCATCACTCGGCTGGCTTCTGACCACTATTATGTACTGTCAGCCGCTGCGGCGCAGCTTCATGATTTTGATCAATTGAATTGGCGCAAGCAAAACACCGAACAGGTAAGCATCACCGACATCACCGATGACTACGGCGTGCTGGTGCTCGCCGGCCCCCGCGCCCGCGATGTACTGAGCCAATGCGCGGCGATTGATGCCAACTTCCGCTGGCTCACGGGAATGATCACCACGGTTGCTGGTATCGCGGGTGTGCGCCTGCTGCGGGTCAATTATGTGGGCGAACTCGGTTGGGAACTGCATGTGCCGATGGCCAGCATGCCAAAAGTCTATGCAGCACTGATGACGGCGGGTGGCCGCCATGGGATCAAGCTTTTCGGCACCTATGCGATGAATTCCCTGCGCATGGAAAAGGCCTATCGCGGCTGGGGATCGGAGCTCACTGCCGAGATCGATATGTTTGAGGGCGCGATGGAGCGCTTCATCCGCCTCGACAAGGTGGACTTCATCGGCAAGTCCGCGAGCCTGTCCAGAAAACAGCGTGGGCTCCGCATGAAGCTGGTTTATCTGGAGGTGGACAACACCGACAGCGATTGCATGGGCAATGAGCCGGTCTATCGGGGCGAGAAACTTGTCGGCCTCACAACATCCGGCGCCTACGGCCACGCGGTGGGAAAATCCCTGGCCTTTGCCTATGTGGAGCCCGCATTGACGGCGGCGGGAACGAAGTTTGAAGTTGTGGTGCTCGGCGAGCGGCGAGCGGCGCGGGTTATCGCTGATTCAGCCTGGGACCCATCGAATGCAAGGCTCAAGCAATAAAGCCAAAGTCCAAATGTTTTGACCTTTATCATCCTCCCACGAAGGGGGAGGTGGCATGCGTAGCATGACGGAGGGAGCCTTGATCATGGAGGCCGGAGCGTGGCACCAAGGCCCCCTCCGTCGCACTTCGTGCGACACCTCCCCCTCCGTGGGAGGATGGTGAAAGAAAGTCATTGCCAATGACGCTTGGTATAAGTGAGGACGTGAATAGGGAAGACTTCAGTAAGTGTTCTGGTTGCTTCGAATTTTCAAGCGCAACATGCGCTGGGAAGTGACTTGGGTTGAACTTGCCACTTGCTCCTGAGCCACAGGCTTCTTTTTCTTCGGCGCTGCGAAGCTTGTCACGGCGGTGGCGACCGTCGCCGACGCCAGTACCAGTGCCATCATAATCATTACTTTGCGGGGCGCGGCCATTTTCAATCTCCCAAAGTATTTAAACTTGCGGCCACCATAGATGCTTCCGCGTGAAGCCAAGCTGAACCTCCCGTTCATCTGGCGTTCAGGTTCAGGCCGGTCGCAGCCAGACGCGGTTGTCGTGAAAGCAGCCGCCAGCGCAGGGGGCTGGCTGGTCGGCGCCCGTCAGCGTGTTGATTCCATTGCCATCTTCAAACGCATCATTGGGCCACAGGCCTTCGCTGATGAGAACGCCGCGGCGCTGGCCGGAACTGGCTTTTGCATGAACAATCACAACTCCGCGGGCGCTGCCCAGTTTCACCCTGTCACCATCGGCGATTCGAAGCTCGCTCAGGTCCTGGGGGTGGACCAGAACAGTGGGTCTGCCCTCGCGCTTGCGCGATGAGGGAGTTTCGTTGAAACTTGAATTAAGGAAGGTCCGCGCCGGGCTGGTGGCGAGGCGGAAGGGATATTCAGGTGTCGCCTCCTCAATCGCCGCATAGTGATCCGGAAATTCCGGCATGTCGTCCACTGGCCCCAATGGACCTATTCCAGCCTTGTAGTTCACTGTCTTCCAATTCGGCTTGAAGCGGAACTTGCCGTCTGCAAAGCCAAAACCACCCAGATTGTGCGAGGTGGCAAAGTCGGGCTGCACATCAAACCAACTGGCGGCTTCGAGTTCGGCAAGGCCCGGACGGCGCGAGTGGGTGAGGGTCCAATCGATCAACGCGCGGGGAGTCATGGCAAAACCCGGATGCGCGGCACCGACGCGGGTCGCCAGATCGCAAATCACCTCGTGATTGTTGCGGCATTCGCCCGGCGCTTCCACCAGCTTAGGCCCAAACATGATGTGCTGATGGCCGCCCCCTTGATAAATGTCGTCGTGTTCCAGAAACATCGTGGCGGGCAGAACGA
>JANOTU010000013.1:0-6045 GCA_031416515.1 Hyphomicrobiales bacterium | reverse complement strand
GTCGCGTGGCGCGGACCTCGGGTATGAGCTCTGACGCTGAGGGCGACCTCATTGAAGCCTCAAGATTCCAAGCCTTATTGGCGATTTATCCTGCCCAGATCAGTGCGCGTCAGTCCGATATCGCGCAACATGTGGCTGTCGAGTAGATCAATTTGACTCAAAGCACGGGCGCGGGCGCGCCTGCGGCTCAGGGAGTTCAGCATCCGCGTGAAAATATTGCGGGGGCGCGACGAGGGGGCGGAAGACAAATCACTGGGGTTCATGGCGACTCTCCTTGGGCTGACGTGAACTTGGAGTTGAAATATAACGAGCTTCGCTCTCTCAGGCTGTGATCGCGATCACGATTGAAAAAAACATCGCCTCCTGACCTTGTCTTGACAGCGGGCATTGATTTGATAAACAAATTGGGGCTGGTGCAATTGTGCGTCAAACAATTGGGAGGTACTTATGAAAAGACATCTGTTCACGACTGCCCTGATCCTGTTGGTCAGCGCGGGAGTTGCATTTTCTGCAGGAGAATTCGGAACTCCGGAAGAGGCCAAGGCAATGCTGGAAAAGGCGGTTGCGAGTATCAAGGCTGACAAGACCAAGGCGCTGGCTGAGATGCAGAATGGCGGCATGGGGACAAGAGACCGCGATCTTTATCTCTTCTGCGCTGAGGCGGCATCGGGCGGCATGACGCTCCACCCCACTTTGATGGGCAAGAATGTTAAAGATATTGTCGACAAGAACGGCAAGAAACTGGGTGCTGAAATGATGCAGGTGGCGAAGGAAGGTGAGGTGGCTGAAGTCACCTATTTCTGGCCACGTCCGGGTGAGGATACCGCACCGGTTGAGAAGGTGAGCTTCGTGACCAAGGTCGATGACCAGATGTGTGGCGTTGGCTACTACAAGTAGCGCCAGCCTCAGCGTTGCCGGGTCACCATGAAATGCGCGGCCTCGCGCAGGGTTGCGGCGCGGGGGCCGTAGCTTTCCAGAGCTGCGATCGCTGATTCTGTCAGGGCTGCGGCGCGGGCCTTGGCACCGGCCAGTCCGAGTTGTTGCACAAAGGTGGCCTTGCCCAGGATCCTGTCTTTTTGTGTGGCCTTGCCAAGGACAGTTGCATTTGACTCCTCGTCGAGGATGTCATCAGCGATTTGAAAAGCCAGGCCAATGTTTTCGGCGTAATGGCGCAAGGGTGCTGAATCAGCGCCAGCCAGCACGGCGCCGCTGGCGCAGGCGAAGCTGAAGAGAGCGCCGGTTTTCATCGCCTGTATGCGGGTGATGTCGGCATTGGCCTCAATATCGAGCATCTGGCCGCCAGCCATGCCGGCAAAGCCTGCGGCCTTCGCCAGGTCTGTGACGAGCGTGACGCGCACACTGGCATCGGGGTGGGTTGAGGCAGCGCCCAGAATCTCAAAGGCGAAGGTCAGCAGGGCATCGCCTGCGAGAATTGCCGTTGCCTCATCAAAGGCGCGGTGGGTGGTGGGGTGGCCGCGGCGCAGCTCATCATTGTCCATGGCCGGGAGATCGTCGTGGACAAGGGAATAGCAATGCACACATTCAAGTGCCGCGCCCACCCGCAACGCCCGGTCGCGGGGCACACCGAAAAGGGCCGCTGATTCGATCACCAAAAAGGGCCGCAAGCGCTTGCCCGGCCCCAATGCGGCATACCGCATGGCGTCCAGCAGCCGTCCGCTTGGCGGCAGCAGCGCATCGAGCAGGGCGGTCGTTTCACGCGCTGCGGCAGCAAGGGCATCTTCGAAGGACAAGGGCGGATCCTTATGCTAATCGGCCTTGTGTAGTGTCATGACGGACGAAACTCAACCGATTGCCCTTGAAAAAAGCCCGTGGTCCCGGCGCTTGCTTATCACTTTGGTCGTGCTCGCGGCCTGGCCGGTTTTCATGACCATCGTTTATGCTGTTGTTCCTGTGCCCATTTCCAATGTCATGATCTTCCGGCTGTTCACCGGAAACGGGATGTCCAAGGATTGGGTGAGCCTTGAAGAGATATCGCCGCATCTGGCGCGCGCGGTGATATCGTCGGAAGATGCAAGGTTCTGCGCGCATTGGGGGGTGGATTGGGGCGAGCTGCAGGGGGTGGTGGAAGATGTGTTTGATGATGACGAGGGTCCCGTTCGCGGGGCCAGCACCATTCCCATGCAGACAGCCAAGAACTTGTTTTTGTGGGATGGCCGATTCGTGCTGCGCAAGGGCATTGAGGTGCCGCTGGCGCTGTGGATGGATTTGGTATGGTCCAAGCGGCGGATGATGGAGGTCTATCTCAACATCGTCGAATGGGCCCCCGGCGTTTATGGGGCGGAGGCCGCAAGCCAGCACCATTTCCGGAAATCCGCAATAAAACTCAGCAAACGCGAGGCGGCGCTGCTGGCGGCGGTGTTGCCCAACCCCATCAAACGCAAGGCCGGAAGGCCTTCCCGGCGGGTGTCCGCCATCGCCAACCGCATCCTTGCCCGGATGTCCGGCATCGGTCCCTATGCCGCTTGTGTCGACATTCAAGCTTCGCTATAAGCCCGGCAACTGATCAGGAGTTTTGTTAACATGGCTGTTCCACGCAAGAAAATGACCAAGAGCCGCATCGGCATGCGCCGTTCCGGCCACCAGATGGCGACCATCACCTGGGTCGAAGACAAAAAGACCGGCGAACTCCGCCGCCCGCACCACATCGACCTGAAATCCGGCATGTACCGCGGCCGCCAGGTTCTTGAGGCCAAGACCGAGGTTTAACCCCAGCTTTCAGGGCGCTGCCGCCGCGTGTGATACACGCGGATAATTTCGGTTCTGTTTGATTTTATCCGGTACGGTATCACGTATGGCAGGCCCGGAACCGACCATTCTCGCGTTGTCTGCCCCGGTGTCTGGCGACCGAGATGCGGGTTGCTCTCGATAAAGCGCAGTGATTTTGAAATGCGTTCGACTACTGCGTTCGCAGCGCTTTCGTTGTCTTGGGCAATGTATTGGTGAATCTGGGTGATATCGCGCAAGGCCTGCGCCAGCAGAACAATCCGCATTTACTTGTCAGGAAAAATGTCGGGCTCGGGCACTGGTCTCATGTCGCCCTTGGCCAAAGCATCCATCCATTCAAACGCTTTCTCGCCTGAAACAAAAATCCCCTTGTCCGCTTCGGCCAGCGCTTCATCAATGGCCTTGAGATAGAGGGCGTGCTCTTCAACATAGGCAGTGACTGCCTCCTTGATGATGAAGGAACGCGAGCGCTTCGAGGCTTTTGCAATAGAATCGACCTCTGCCTTGAGATCGTCTGGCAACCTTACGGAAAAGGCTTCGACTGTGGATGGCATGAACGACGACCTTGTGGTTGAAGTGAACACAATGTAGTCGCTCGTCCGCCTGTTATCAAGTCGCCAGCAGCCTGTCGGCTGGCACGTATGTGTAACTGAGATCGTCGGCCACCGCTTTGTAGGTCACCTTGCCGAAGGCCACATTGAGGCCGTTGCGCAAATGCATGTCGTCGGCGAGGGCCTTTTTCCAGCCCTTGTCAGCCAGTTTCAGGGCGAAGGGCAGGGTGACATTGTTCAGCGCGAAGGTGGAGGTGCGGGCCACGCCGCCTGGCATGTTGGCGACGCAATAGTGAATGACGCCGTCAACAACATAGGTTGGATTGGCATGGGTCGTAGCCCTTGATGTCTCAGCGCAGCCGCCCTGATCGATGGCGACATCGACGAGCACGGAGCCGGGTTTCCAGTCCTTGAGCATTGCCTTGGTGATGAGTTTGGGGGCAGCCGCGCCAGGAATGAGCACACCGCCGATGACGAGATCGGCCTCCGCGCATTCATCCTCAACAGCGCCCAACGTGGAATACAAGGTCTTGAGGCCGGTGCCAAAGCGCGCCACCAGCTCTTCCATGCGCTCTGTGCTTTTTTCCAGGATAACCACGTCAGCGCCCATGCCAATCGCCATGGCGGCGGCATTGGTGCCGACGACCCCGCCACCCAGAATGACCACCTTGGCCGGGGCCACACCGGGCACACCGCCCAGCAACATGCCGCGCCCGCCTTGCGCCTTCTCAAGCGAATGCGCGCCACACTGGATCGACATGCGGCCCGCAACCTGCGACATGGGAGCCAGCAACGGCAGCCCACCGCGCGACGAAGTCACTGTTTCATAGGCGATGCAGATGGCACCGGATTTGACCAGGTCTCTGGTCTGCTCAGGATCGGGAGCCAGATGCAGATAGGTGTAAAGGATTTGGCCCTCACGCAGCATTTTGCGCTCATTGGCCTGGGGTTCTTTCACCTTCACGATCATGTCGGCTTTCGCAAAAATTTCATCCGCTGACTGAATAATCGTGGCTCCCGCCCGGGTGTAGTCAGCATCGCTGGCGCCGATGCCCGCGCCGGCACTGGTTTCGACCCACGCATCATGGCCGTGGCGCACCACTTCGCGCACCGACAGGGGCGTCATGCCGACACGAAACTCGTTGTTCTTGATTTCCTTGGGAATGCCAATAAGCATGGGAAGTTCCTCCAATTTATAGGCTTATTATACCTCAAACCGGGTTGAATAAATTTCCGAAACTGCAATCAATATGAGCCTTGGTTGATATTTTATTCGAAAATATGATAGATCACTCGAATGAAAGTAGACAAACTCGACAAGATCGACAAGATCATTCTGACCGAAATCCAGAAGAACTCACAACGCCCCATTGCCGAGCTGGCGGCAAAGGCTGGTCTTTCGCCGTCCTCCTGCCACCGCCGCGTCAAACTGATGGAGGCGGCCGGCACGATCACCGGTTACACCGCGACGCTTGACCGCGCGGCTCTCGGGCTTGCCAATGAATTTTTTGTTGAAGTTTCGCTGGCCACACAGACCGAGGAGGCGTTTGAGCGCTTTGAGAAGGCCGTGCAGCGCGTACCGGAAATTCTTGAGTGCCATCTGATGAGCGGCCAGTTTGATTATCTCCTGCGCATTGCCGCAAGCGATGCCGCAGATTATGAACGCATCCACCGCAGCCACATTTCGCGGCTTCCTGGGGTTCAGCGCATTCAATCCGCGCTGGCGCTGCGAACCGTGAAGGCCTGGGCTGGCTATCCGATTTGAGGTGAGTGATGATAAAATCCCTGCCCGTGAACATGCTGTGGGTGTCGGAAGACCTGTCGCGCCTGGCGCGGCTCAGTCTCACAAGTTTTCTGCGCCATGGCTATCGCGTCACACTCTGGAGCTACGAGCCGGAGGCCCATGCGATGTCGGGAGCGGGGGTTCGCGATGCGGCTGAGCTGGTGCCCGAGGGCCGCGACGGGGATTGCTCGCTGGCCTATCTCTCCAGCCTGTTCCGCTACCGGGTGCTGGCCGACATGGGCGGCATGTGGGCTGACATGGATGTGCTGGCGCTGACCGACTCGCCCGATATTGCGGCAGCGCCTCTGGTTGCTTCGGAGAAGCGCCGCCCATTTCGCCATAATGAGCCGAGCGCCACGGGCGATGGCTTAACCCAGGTCACCAATTGCTTGATGGTCAACCCAGATCCTGTTTCCGGCGATCTCTGGCACCGCGCGGCTGAAGCGGTTGAGGCGCTTTCGCCTGATGGCCGGACCTGGGAGAATGTGGGGCCGCATTTGCTGACGCGCCTGATGCTGGATGACCCCGCGCATGGTGTTGGTATTCTGCCGCCAGAGATGGTGGACCCCGCCTCATGGTGGAATGTGCCCGCCTATTTCCTGGAGGAGCGCGACGCCCCGCCATCGCCCTTCATGCACATGTACGCCTCGATCTGGGCCAAACGCCAAGTGGATGCAGAAGCAGCCTTTCCGGTGAATTCGCTGGCAGGCAAGCTGTGGCGGAGTTACGGGCTGTAACCCCTTTGATGAAACAAGCTGGGTTGCCCATGTGCGCTGCTCAGTGGTGACGGGACGAAAACCCTTGTAAGCCTACCCGGTTGAGCGATCCAATATGCGGTCGCGCCAGATCATCATGATTCCGGCGGCAATCACGATGGCGGCACCCGTCAATGTGTGGATGCCGGGGAAATGCCCGAACAAAGTGAGGCCGTAGAGCACGGCCCAGATCATCGCTGAATATTCAAAA
>JANOTU010000012.1:0-8118 GCA_031416515.1 Hyphomicrobiales bacterium | reverse complement strand
AAGCTCCAGCATGGCGAACAGGGCCGCAACGATGGCATTGAGCGCCTCAGCGTTGCGTTCGATGGCCTTGGCCCAGTCCATGGTGTTCCCTCAAAGGAATAAAACGTGAACATAATTCCGTCAGAGATGGATTGTCAAGGGGGTATTTGCCGGAAAAGCACGAGAGCGGCGGCGGCCTCAACTTTGAGGACTGTCATTCCATTGCCACGCCGGGTGACATGATGCGGCAATCCCGGCGCAACAAACCGCGCAAGCCTCGGCATGGGGGAATGGCTCGCAGGGCCGGGGAGGAGTGTCAAGAGAATGCACTGTCACCGTAAATCCGTTGTTCTGGCTATGGCGCCGAAATAGCGGCTTGCGAGCACTGAACAGGATTTTATTGCCCGCGCTCCCAGCGCTTGGTATTTCCGTGGCAGAACCTTGTTTAGGCGACACCCAACAATAAGTGGCTGCGTTTCTGCTGGTTGGACGCCATGAAGCGCATGCTTCCTCGTATCGCCACGCTTCCGGCCCGCTCTTGTTCAAGGGCGGGCTGGAAGCCCGCAGCTCACGAGGAAGTAGGTATCAACAGGCTTTGAATCGATGTACTTATTGTTGGGCGTCGCCTTACCTCAAATCATGGTCTGTGGCGTGGATCAGTATGGCGCTGGCGGAAACCGCGAATGCAACCCTGTGGACCCGCGACCGCAAAATTCTGGGTGCCAGCGGCCACAACGTTCCGGTCGAGGTGTTTTAACCCTCGCGCCCCGCAATCGTCATCACCCTGCAATATTGTCGGCGTATTCGGCTGCGATGATTAATTCAACACAGGAGGCTGAGATGATGAACTCTGGTTATTTTCAGATCGCCGAGGCGCTGGTGTTTGTGCATGAGCGGGGCGCTGAGACGGAGGCGGCGCGGCATGCCGCGCTGTGCGAGCGTTCGGGTGACAGGAAATCGGCTGCGACGTGGCGTCAGGTGCAATTCATACTGCGGAAAAAAGCAGCCTGACTTTTCACCAGTTGCTATAGTGGGGTCGAGAGATTCGGGACCCCATGGCCATCAAACCCATTGACATCGGCGATTTTGACGACGATCTGGCGCCGCCGCCGGCGAAGCCGGGCAGCCTGTCGGCGCGCGCCGTCGCTCATGCTGATCCCGACTATCTCAAGGGCTTGAACCCTGAGCAGCGCGCTGCCGTGGAGATCACCGAGGGGCCGCTGCTGGTGCTCGCAGGCGCAGGCACGGGCAAGACCCGGGTGCTGACCACAAGGCTGGCCCATATCCTGGCCACCGGCAAGGCGTGGCCAAGCCAGATGCTGGCGGTCACCTTCACCAACAAGGCGGCGCGGGAGATGAAGCACCGCATCGGAGCACTGGTTGGCGGGGTGGTCGAGGGCATGACCTGGCTTGGAACTTTTCATGCCATCGGCGTCAAAATCCTGCGCAATCATGTGGAGCTTGCGGGGCTTCGTTCCGGCTTTTCCATTCTTGATACCGACGACCAGATCAGATTGCTCAAGCAATTGCTGGTGGCCCACAACATAGATGAAAAACGCTGGCCCGCGCGGCAATTGGCGTCGCTGATTGATGGCTGGAAAAATCGTGGGTTGGTTCCGGCAAAAGTGCCCGGCGGCGAGGCCCATGCCTTTGCCGATGGCAAGGCGGGCCAGCTTTACGCTGAATATCAGCAGCGCCTGAAAGTGGTGAATGCTGCGGATTTTGGTGATTTGCTTCTGGAAGTCTTGCGGATTTTCCAGGAACACCCGGATGTGCTCAAGGACTATCAGCGCCGCTTCAAATACATGCTGGTGGATGAATACCAGGATACCAATGTGGCGCAGTATCTGTGGCTGAGGCTTCTTGCGCAAGGCCACAGGAATATCTGCTGCGTGGGCGATGATGATCAGTCGATCTATGGCTGGCGGGGCGCTGAGGTGGACAACATCCTGCGCTTTGAGAAGGATTTTCCCGGCGCAAAAGTCATCCGGCTGGAGCGCAATTACCGCTCGACGCCGCAGATTCTGGGCGCTGCTTCCGGCCTCATTGCAAAGAATGAGAGCCGCCTTGGCAAAACCCTGCACACCGACCGTGATGCGGGCGAGGCGGTGACCATCCGCTCGCATTGGGACGGCGACGATGAAGCGCGGGTGATTGGCGAGGATATTGAGCAACTGCACCGCAGGGGAGAAAAACTGAGTGACATGGCCATTCTGGTGCGGGCCTCGTTCCAGATGCGGAGCTTTGAGGACCGTTTCATAACACTGGGCGTGCCCTACCGCGTGGTGGGGGGCCCGCGCTTTTATGAGCGCGCCGAGGTGCGCGATGCGCTGGCCTATTTCAAGGTGACGGCATCGCCCGACAATGATCTGGCCTTTGAGCGCATCATCAACACCCCCAAGCGCGGCATCGGCGCTTCATCAGTCAAGAAAATGCACGGCGTAGCGCGGGCGCAGGGGTCCTCGCTCTACCGCGCCGCTGAAGCCATGATCCTTGCCGATGAGCTGCCGGCCAAGGCCCGCGGAGCGCTCCGTACACTGATGGAAAGTTTTTCCCGCTGGCGTCAGGCGCTTGCAGGCCTCCCGCATACGGAACTGGCCGAGATCATCCTTGATGAATCCGGCTACACTGAGATGTGGCAGAACGACAAGAGCCCGGAAGCGCAGGGTCGGCTGGAGAATTTGAAAGAACTGGTGCGCTCCATGGGCGAGTTCGAGAACATGGGCGGCTTTCTGGAGCATATTTCACTGGTGATGGATGTCGAGCAATCACCCGATGATGACAAGGTCAATATCATGACCCTGCATTCGGCCAAGGGTCTGGAATTCAGCACCGTGTTCCTGCCCGGCTGGGAGGAAGGCCTGTTCCCGCACCAGCGCGCGCTTGATGAAAAGGGCCGGGCGGGCCTCGAAGAAGAGCGGCGCCTCGCCTATGTGGGAATCACGCGGGCCAAGACCCGTGCCACGATTTCCTTCGCGCAAAACCGCCGCATCCACAATGAATGGAAAAACGCGCTGCCCTCGCGCTTCATTGATGAGCTTCCCGAAGCCCATGTTGAAGTGGTCGCGATGGCCACAAGCTATGGCGGCCACGGCCTGGGCTCCAGCCGTTTTGATGATCAGAAATCCTTCACCAACACCTACGCCACCCCCGGCTGGCAGCGGGCCCAGGAGCGCTGGTCAAAAGGCGAGGTTCAGCGCCCCACCCCGCAAGTCATCGAAGGCGGCGTTGAGGGCGCCAAGTTTGAGCGCAATGACCGCATTTTTCATGAGAAGTTCGGCTATGGCCGGATCAGAAGCGTTGACGGCAACAAGCTCACCATTGATTTCGACAAGGCCGGAGAGAAGCGGGTTCTCGATTCTTTCATACAGAAGGCTTGAATTCCAGAATTCGCGTCTGAAGCAGGCCAACGGATCAGTCACAATTCTTGGGTCCTCCCAACCCTCATCCTGAGGAGCGAGCCCGTAGCCACGCCTCGAAGGACTGTTGCAGGTTCCGTACCGTGGGCCCTTCGAGGCTCGCGAAGGCGCTCGCACCTCAGGGTGAGGAAGTGAGAGTATGCCGCACCGCTCTTGTATCAAACAAATTGAAAAGATGATGCGGCTTGAAGCGCTCTGTTTACAGAATAGCCCTGTTCTGCTTTGGAATTAACCTTTACAATTGGTTGCTGTCGTACTTAATGATGGATTGCGATAAATTGCGAGGCAGTAGAATATCGTCGACTTTCCATGGAGGCATGGCGATCAGGCGTTGCACGGATTGCATGACTGTCGCGCGCGCCTCTGAAGCATCGCAACTTTGAGCGAAAACTGTGGTGGGCAGGGGTGAGGTAATTGTTGCAACGGCGCGTCATCAGGTTTCTTGCGAGATTTTCGCTGGCCAGGCAACTGGTCGCGATTGGAATCGTGGCCACGCTGCTTGGAGCCTCGGGTGGTCTCATTGGCGCGGCGGGCGTCTTTTCAATCGCCAAGGACTTCCGCAGCTACGAGAATTTGGCAGGCGATACGCTTCTCGCGACCGAGATCAACGCCGACATGGCCAAGGCGATCCTGTTCGCCCAAAGACACCTGGCGACCGGCGAGGATGCCGAGATGAAGGAAGCGCGGCGCTTTCTCGCCGAGGCGCGCCAGGACATCAAGGACGCGCGGGCCGCGTTCATGAACCCGGCGCACTTGCGGATGGTGGAGGACATCTCGGCCGCAGTTGAAGAATTCGAAATGAATTTTGACAGGATGGTCTGGCTGAGGGATGAAAGCCAGCGCCTCAGCCTGGATGAGCTTGACCGGCTCGGGCCGGAGGCCCGGTCAGTCCTCACCGGCATGATGGCCGCCGAATGGGCCAAGAATGATTTTCAAATCGCCGCCGCCATCGGCTTGGTGCAGGAGAATTTTCTGACCGCCAGACTCTATGCCCACAAGTTTTTGATCACCAAGGACACCAAGGCTGCCGAGCGTGTAGAAGCCGAATTCCGGGAGTTGGAGCCTGGAATTGAGCGACTCCTCAAGCTGCTGAACGAAACTCCCATGCGTCTGGGCAAGGTGGCGGAAGTGAAGCAGGTCACGGCGAAAATCGCCCTGTATCTGGAAGAGTTCCGGTTGCTGCGGAAATACGCGGAAGAACTGCAACTCCTGACTGCCCATACATTTGTGGATGACGGCAACCTTATCACCGGGTTGGCGGCGGAACTGAAGAATTTCAAGATCGCGGATGAAAACCAACTGGCAAAAACCGCTCTGGACAAGGCCGTCACAAGCGAGAGCCTCGTATTGGCCGCCACAATTCTTGCCGTAATCCTGTCGCTGCTCATCTTTTTGATTTTTTCCAGGATACTGACGGAAGCACTGAGGGCGCTGACAGGAGAAATGTCGGCTCTTGCAACGGGCGATACCGCAGTTGAAATCACCGGTCTGAGCCGCCGCGATGAAATCGGCGAAATGGCGAAGGCGCTCTCCGTATTCAAGAATACTATCTTGGAGAAAAGGCGCATTGAAACAGCCGCCGCCGAGCAGAAAAAAATCGAGGCGGAACGGGCCAGCACAACGCAGGAGCAGGCGGAGGTCGTGCGCGTGATCGGCGAGGGCCTGCGCGGCCTTGTCCAGGACCAGTTCATGAAGCGCATCGCTGTTGATGTTCCCGAAAAGTATGAGAAGCTGAAGCAGGACTTCAATTCGACCGTCGAGCAACTGGAAGGATATGTGAGCGAGCAACAGCGCTCGAAATCAGTTCTCGAACACATGGTCCTTCATGACAATCTGACGGGCCTCCCAAACCGGATCATGCTGCAAAGGCGGCTGGACCGATTGCTTGCTAAGCCAGTCGAGACCCGCAACTGCGCCGTCATGTGCATCGATCTTGATGGGTTCAAGGTTGTCAACGACACGTTTGGCCACGCTGTTGCCGATTCAGTGCTCATTGAGGTCGCTGCCCGCCTGCGGCATCTGGCGCAGGAAAAGGATTTGGTCGTGCGCATGGGAGGTGACGAATTTGGCATCGTGCAGGACGGCGTTGTGGATATTCAGAAGCTTGCTGAAAATGTTCTGGCGGCGGTCGCCCAGCCCTTTGAGATCAACGGGCACTCTGTGGGCGTGGGCTGCTCCATTGGCATAGCCCGGGCGCCCGAAGACGGGAACGATGCGACAGCGCTTCTTCAGCACGCCGATATTGCGCTGTACCGCTCCAAGCGCGATGGCTGCGGCAACTTGAGATTCTTTGATTATCCCATGTTCATCGAATCCCAGGCCCGGCGCGGGCTGGAGCAAAATCTTCGCAAGGCGCTGGGCAACGGCGAGTTGGAATTGCACTATCAACCCATGCTCGATGTGGCCAAGAACACGGTTGTGGGCTTCGAGGCTCTGATGCGCTGGCACCACCCGCAGCGCGGCGAGATCAAGCCCATCAATTTCATCGCCGCCGCGGAAGATGCCGGACTTATTGTCAAAATGGGCGAGTGGGCGCTGGGTCTCGCCTGTGCCACGGCCCGGACCTGGCCTGATCATCTCATCGTCGCGGTCAATATATCCGTTCTGCAATTGACCCGGGGCGATTTGGCCGAAACCGTCAGTTCAGCGCTGCAGGCCACGGGTCTGGCGCCCCACCGGCTCGAATTGGAGATCACCGAGAGCGTATTCGCCAATGACCTGGGAAAAATACCCAAGATGCTGCAGAAAATTCGCGATCTCGGCGTGCGCATTTCCCTGGATGATTTCGGCACTGGCTATTCATCGCTGAGCTATTTGCGCAAGTTTCCAATCGACAAGCTCAAGATCGACCAGTCCTTTATCGCCGCCCTCAGCGATGGCGGGCCCGATGCGCTTGCGGTGATGCAGTCAATCTGCGGCATTGGCCGGGCGCTGCATCTGGATGTGACCGCCGAAGGCGTGGAGACCGCAGCGCAGATGGACATAATACGCGCCGAGGGCTGTGACGTGGCGCAGGGCTATCTGCTCGGCAAACCCATGTCGGCCACGGACATTGAGCGCGCTTTCTTCCCAAAGATCGGTACGGCGAAGACCACTTGATCATTCGCCCGGCTGGCGAATCGACTTTCCGGAGACAGCAGCGCCTGCATCAAGCCCAAGCCGGGTGAACAGGCTGATTGAAGCCAGCGACAGCAGGGCGACAATTGCAAATGCCAGGGTGAAATCGGTGACAACCAATGTTGCATCGCCGCGCCAGGCTTGAGCGGTCTCCAGCACGAAGGCCGCGAGAACCACGCCTGCGGACAATGAGAGATGCTGGCTCACCGTATATAGGCTGGTGGCATGGCTCATGGCGTCATGGTCGATGTCGGCATAGGACATGGCGTTCACGGCGGTGAATTGCAGGGAGCGGAAAAAACCGCCGAGAAAGAGCAGCGGCATGACAAGGGCATAAGGCGTGGTTGGCGTGAGGATCATGAATGAGGCAATCGAGGCGCTGGCCAAAACACCGTTGACCAGCAGCAGGCGGCGAAAGCCAAAGCGTCGGATCAGCGGTGCCGCGGCGAATTTCATCGAGATGGCCCCCGCTGCCGCTGCACAGGAGAGCCAGCCGGACTGGAACGCCGTCAGTCCAAATCCCAATTGAAAGAGCAGCGGCATCAGAAAGGGCACAGCGCCAACACCCACGCGGAACAGGCTTCCCCCAAAAACCCCCGCCCTGAAAGTCTCAAGCTTGAGGAGCCGCAAATCCAGAATTGGGGAAGGTGTGACGCGCGCGTGGGCCAGGTAGAGAGCCAGCATGACCGCGCCAAACAGCACCAGCGCATAAGGAGAAAATCCTGGCAAAAAATCGCGGCCCATGATCGTCAGTCCAAAGACGGTCGAGGAGAGGCCCAGGCCCGAGAGCGCGAAGCCTTTGACATCAAGCGGCGGCACATGGTCAACGGAAGTCTCCGGCATCAATGTTGAGGCGAAGATGATGGCGGCGATGCCGAAGGGCACATTCATCCAGAAAATCCAGCGCCAACTGAACATATCGGTGATGAAGCCACCAATGGGGGGACCAACCAGCGGCCCAAGCAGGGCCGGAATGGTGAGCCAGGCCAGCGCATCGACAAGTTGTGATTTGGGGATGGTGCGAAGCAGGATAATGCGCCCCACCGGCACCATCATGGCCCCGCCCACTCCTTGGAGGGCGCGCGCCGCCACCAGTTCGCCCAGCGAGCCAGCCGCCCCGCAGGCGATGGAGCCCAATGTGAACACCACAATGGCGATGCGGAAAACATGGCGCGCGCCAAAGCGGTCCGCGCACCAGCCGCTGATCGGGATGAACACGGTGAGGCTGAGGAGATAGGTGGTGAAGGCCAGCTTCAGGACAATCGCATCCGTGCCGAGATCAGCGGCGATGGCAGGAAGTGCGGTGGCGATCACCGTCTGGTCCATGTTTTCCATGAACAGCGCCGAGGCGACAATGTGGGAATCAGGCGGGATTCAGGCAGCATCAGACCTCGTCAATAGCATGGGGCAAGCCTATATGAAGCGGGTTGCTGGAGATGAATTGTGCTGAACCGTTTTTTCTGCTGGTTTGAAACCTATGTTGACGCCTTTCCGCCTGAACTACCCGCCCGGCCCCCAGCGCGGGTGCTGGCTTTTGCCTGGCATTACACGCGGCCCTATGCGGGGCTGCTGGTGGCGTCGATAGCATTCTCAGCTCTGATTG
>JANOTU010000011.1:0-5195 GCA_031416515.1 Hyphomicrobiales bacterium | reverse complement strand
CAATTCAACAGTGAAAAGCCCCACGGTGCGGAACCTGCAACCGTCCTTCGAGGCTCGCAAGAGCTCGCACCTCAGGATGAGGGTTGGGGGGACCCAGTAATTCTGGCGGATCCGCGTGGCCTGCGCGCCGTTTACTGAATCGCCCTGCTGGAGCGTAACGTATTTTTGCTGAGCCCGATAATGGGTGATTTGGGGAGGTTGTTGGCTAATGTACGGTGAGCATTGGGCACAGGCATCTGTGATTTTTAATCATTTTTCATGATATTTCTTTTGTTGACATCATAATTCATGAATTGTATTTGTTTTTCATAAATAATATGCGTTTATGTTGAAAAATCCCGAGGAATAGAGGTTTTTCATGGAAACTATCCTGCCAAAGCCTTTTTCAGAGCCAGTCACCGTTTTTCAGGAAAGACGGCTACCCGAACGCGCGCGCCCTGCTGGATATGCAGCGTTGATCGAAGCCTATGCGTTGTCTGTCCCAATCCCACTCACCTTGTCAGCAATCGGCACCCGGCATAAGATTTTCATCAAGGATGACTGGCGTATCCTTACTCCCCGCCATGAGCCGGACGCCACTCTTGAAGGGCATCTGACGTTTGCCCTCAAGCATGAAGGGCTCGACCTTGCTGTTCTCAAGCGGCTTTTTCTCGCAATCACGCCGCATGACATCGAGGAAATTGTTCGCTCAAAGCCAACAGGCATTTATGCGCGGCGCATCTGGTTTCTTTACGAATGGCTGTTGGGGCGGGAGCTTGATCTGCGCGCGCTTGAACAGGGAACATATACCGAAGTTGTCGATCCCGCCCGCCAATGGGGGGGCAAGGGGATCAACAGTCCAAGGCACCGCGTCCGCAACAATCTTCCGGGCACACCCGCGTTCTGCCCGCTTGTGTTCAGAACGCCCGCACTCGAAGCATTTATAAACATGGACCTCGCCGCGCGCGCAAAACAAATCGCAGCCGATTTGCCCGCAAATTTGCTGGCGCGGACCGCGGCCTTTTTGCTGCTCAAGGATTCCAGGGCGAGCTACGTCATTGAAGGCGAGAATCCACCCCAGGACCGCATTCAAAGATGGGGACGCGCCATAGGCGAGGCTGGCAGGCGCGCTCTCGATCTTGATGAACTCTTGCGGTTGCAAAGCATCGTTATCGGTGACGCCCGCTTTGTTCATATGGGACTTCGTCGCGAGGGTGGTTTTGTCGGAGAGCATGAGCGCGAAAGCAGGATGCCATTGCCAGACCACATCAGCGCGCGGCCAGAAGATCTGAGATCGCTCATTGACGGCATGATCGCATTTGACCACTCAGCAGCGCAGCACATTGACCCCATCATCGCCGCTGCTTCGCTTGCTTTCGGCTTTGTCTATGCTCATCCATTTGAGGATGGCAATGGTCGTGTCCATCGCTATCTCATTCATCATGTCTTGGCCCAGCGTAGCTTCAATCCGGCGGGAATTGTCTTTCCGGTATCGGCGGCGATTTTGACCGGCATCGATCAGTATAAAAGCGTTCTGGAAAGTTATTCGAGGCGGCTCCTGCCCAATGTCAAATGGAAACCCACAGCAAGTGGCAATGTTGAGGTTTTGAATGACACTGGCGATTTCTACCGCTTCTTCGACGCGACCCCACATGCTGAATTTTTATATGATTGTGTTCGCCGCACCATTGAAGAGGACCTTCCCGCCGAGGCTGACTATCTCAGGCGCCATGATCGCTTCCGTTCGGCAATCAGCGCAATGGTCGATATGCCTGACAGCACAGCCGATCTCCTGTTCAGCATGTTGAAGCAGAACGGTGGACATCTGTCCAAGCGCGCGCGCCAGAAAGAATTTGTTGCGCTGACTGACGCGGAAACAAGTCAGATTGAACAGGCCTTTGCGGATATAATTGTGGCTGCGGGTTGAAAAGATGCAGCGCGGCCTACTGCGGAGAGCGTGCAGATCACTTCAATTGAATTCACTTGTTATTGGGCGTCGCCTTAGTCTCTTACCAGCCTACTCTTGACATTTTTTGCGTAGATTTTCGTTCATGCGAGATCCGGAATGATGATGCTCTGGGTTAGATGACAGTGTGCTGCGGTGGCGGCGCGTCCGATGCGGGTGAGGTAATAGCGATAAGTTCCGGTGACACGCTTGATAATGCCGATGTCGCGCAGCCTGCGGAGTAGGCGGGATATCCGGTTGGGAGAGATGCCTGTGAGCTGCTGGATAAGGTCAGCGCGGCGAGTGCCGGCGATGTTGACACGCGGATTCTGCAGGGCCTGCAGCACCGCCTTGTCGAGGGGGTCGAAGAAGTTGATGCCCTTGACTTTTCTCTCCTCGACCACGCGGGGTTTGGTGAGCCTGTTGAGGGCGCGGACACCGGCGGAGAAATCGTCGAGGGCTGCGAGATGCTCCAGATAGCGGCGATTGCAGCCGAACAGGATTTCGCGCAGGTCGATCAGGCTGTAGATACTTTTCTTGACGGGGGCGAGTTCCCGCGTGGGCGGCCCCTGCCGATGTTCCACCTTTCGGTGGTGCTTGAAAAAGGACACGTCATTGGCCGTGGTTTCGATGCGCAGTACGCTTCCGGATTTGTCGTACATCTTGATGGCGGCGTCGCCGAAGCGATGCTTGATGCAGGTGCCTTCGATCCTTGTGGCGAACTTGCTGCCAATCTCCTGGGCCACCCGAGGATCAATCCGGCGGCCGAGGAAGGTGGCGATCTGCTCAGCCTTGACACTTAGCACCTGCTCGCGGACAAGTTGATCGTAGAGCGGTTTCAGCGTCGCGGCAGAGCGAAACACCACATCGGTCGAATATTCCACCTGCATCAGGCTCCAGTGATAGGTCTCTCTGAAGACATCAAGCACGGGGCAGCATAGCGCGGCATAGCGGTCGAGCACACGGTGCAACAGGTCCGGAGAAAACTTGTCGGCCAGAGCCTGGGCACGCGGCCAGTCGTCGATGCGCAGGAAGGCATTGTCGGCGGCGGTGAAGCCGATGCCTTTTTTTGTCAGTTGCTTCTCCAGACGACTGTGGCCGTTGCAGTAGAACTGCAGGCGGAAGGGCGCCCATGTCGGAACCCGCAGATAGACCAGGCCCAGTTCGGCATCCATGAAGTAGAAATAATAGTGCAGGCACTTGCCTTTGCAGGCGCGCACATAGGTGTTGTGCGTCTTCTTGTCGTGCCACGGCTTATAAGCGTTGCACGACTCCATGGCGGAAATCACATGCACCAGCCCGGGATGATCGCCACGTCGTTCAAGCACTTTGGCAACGACAGCCTCCTTGCGGACATGCGTGCTGGCAATGAACTCAATTGCGGCGCCGGCTTCCTCCGCTACGGCTTCCGCCCTCTCCCGCACCTGGTCACGCAGGCCTTCAGCAAACTTGGGATAGTCAAAGATGCGCCACTTCTTGGCGCAGAGATACCGCGTCATCCCCTTGGCGTAACACACCGATGGCAGCGTCCCGGTGATGACAACCCGGTCATAACAGGACAATGTCCCTGAGATACGGTCGTCATAGCGTTCAATCAGCGACTTGCTCATCTGAACCTCCCTGCAATTGCCAGCGAGATTATACACCTTTTTGGTTCCGGCTTGTCCGGGTTAGGAGACACCCAACAATAAGTGAATTGATTTGCCGACCCTGGCGATGCGGCGAAATGACTCGCTGCTGATGAATTCCTCTGGGCCGTGGGTGGGACTATTAGCTTGTGGATGGATGACATTCAAGCGATTCGGCAACGGTGGGAACTGGATGGCTCGAAGCGCGACGAGCGCGGGCGACGGTTGTTTGCCGCGAGCGAGACGCGCGTTGCCGGCCGGGGCGGGTTGCAATTACAATTACCGTGACACTTTACTTTATTTCTACCCTGTCTCATCCTTTGTTCATGCCTGCCGAACGCGGCTTGGGTCCGCGTCTTCGGAAAAGGCGGAAAAGGGGACGCTACCCTTTATTTTTCCGGGGAGGTTGACCCCGGTATTGCCGCTGCCGGCTGCGGCAACACTGCCGCCATCGTGGACAGTGACCAACTGGATGAGGTTCGCCGGATCAGCGCCTTCGGCAAGGCCGGCGCCGGAATGCGTGGAATAACCGACAGGGGTGCCTGCCGCAGCCGCCAGCAGCGCCAGCAATGTCATCCACATGCCAGCCGTGCGCCACATCATCGCGGTTCCCAAGACCTTGTCATGGCAATTGATCGTGCCGCAGTTACGGGGGTGCTGTCCAGTGGGTCTGCCCATTGCGATCCATCGCACATGAAACAAGTGAATTGAGTGCCTGTCACCGTATCCCTGGGCTGCGACTGGGTTCCGGTTGTTGAGATATTCGAGTGTGGCTGCGAGATCAGCAAGAGCCAGACGTGACCACCGAACCCTCATGCCCTGCGGTATTTGCCAAACAAGGCATCAACCTCTGCATCCGAAGCAATTTCACCCCGGGCCACACCTGCCAGCGCTGCGTCGATGGCGGAAAGTTCATCGGCGCTCGCTTGATACACGCCGCTGCGGCGCAACTCGATTTCGAGGGCGACTTGGGCCATTCTTCCTGGTCTTCTTCTGGCCAGTGGCTGGCGCGGCCAATGATCTCTTTGACGTTGGCGTTCGTGTCAGCAGAATAGCTCAAACCAGGCACTCCATCAACAACGCCGAAAAACTGCCATCTTGCCATCAACTGCCATCTCTGCTAGCAAACACCCATGACACAACCCCAACTTTCTGTACGCTCTGCCAAGGCCCGCGATCTTGCGCGGCAGCTTGCGCATAAGGAACGACGCAGCATCGCCCAGGTGGTCGAGCGGGCGCTGGAGCAGTATGCGCGAGCGGACCACGGGCAGGAAAGTGCTGCCGCTTTCTATGCCCGGCTGACCCGCGATTATGGTGTTGATATCGATCTTGACGCGGTCATCCGCGAGAACCGGGTCGATCATTCCGGGCCTGAGTTTTGATTTTTGTCGATACCAATGTGGTTTCAGAAACGACCAGGCTGAAGCCAGACGCCAGGGTTATGGCGTGGATCACCCGTCATGATGCCGAAATCGCTTTGTCTTCCATTGTCATTGCCGAGATGGCCTTTGGCATTGAACGCATAAGACCTGACGAGCGCGCGCCCAGGCTGGCGTTGGCGTTGGACGCCATCTGCGCCCGCTATGCCGGGCGGGTCTTCGGTTTTGATGATGAAGCCGCACACCACTATGGCCGGGTCATGG
>JANOTU010000010.1:0-6052 GCA_031416515.1 Hyphomicrobiales bacterium | reverse complement strand
TCATCCGGTCTCCAAACATGGGACCACAGTGTGGCGAACTTTGCCTGGCGGTTGCCGCAAAGAAAAAATACCACTTTTTGAGAACATAGTCCTTGACAGCGAACGCTCAAAATCCCATATCCGGCCACGCTCCGGAAATCTGCGGCCAGGCTTTGCCGACACCAAGGCTCCTTCGAGTAGCGGCTGCGCTGAGATCCAATTGAGTTTATATTTCCACTTTTCGCACTGGTTGCCATCCGAGAGGAAAGAAGCGATGCCCGGTTGAGAAAAGATCATTTTGAGAATCTTTGCGCAGCAGCGGCTGGGCAAGTTTGGCACTGTCTCGACTTGGACAGTTTGAATGGACTGGGAAACAAAGAGCATGACAAGTGGCACAGCAGCGCGGGTCAATGACGATATCGGGGCCGAGACGCGCCTGGAACTCTATCGTTTGCAGATTGAAATCCGTGATTGCGAGAAGCGGGCCCATGACCTGTTTCTGCAGAATCTGATCAAGGGAACCAGCCATCTTTCACTGGGCCAGGAGGCCATCGCGGCGGGCTTTGGCGTGGCCATGCAGCCCGGCGACAAATCATTCTGCACCTATCGGGGCCACGCGCACACCCTTGCAAGGGGCGCTTCCATGGAGGGGCTTCTGGGCGAACTCATGCTGCGCGATAACGGCCTGATGCGGGGCAAGGGCGGTTCCATGCATCTCACATCGGTGGAACATGGCGTCATGGGGTCCTATGCCATCATCGGGGCGCATTTGCCGATTGCCTGCGGCTCGGCCTGGCGGGCGCAGTATCTGGGTGAAAAGGATGTGACGGTGGTTTTCTTTGGCGACGGCACAACCAATATCGGCGCCTTCCATGAAGCCGTGAATTTCGCCGTGATCTGGAAGCTGCCGGTCATCTTTGTCTGCGAGAACAATCTCTATATGGAGTACACCCCGATCGACGAAGTGACGGCGGTGAAATATCCCGCCGCTGACCGCGCCTCGGCTTACGGGCTTGAGCGCATTCTGATTGATGGCAATGACGCCGATGTGGTTTACCGCACAGCGCAAACTGCGATTTCCAAGGCTCGGGACGGCGGCGGACCATCGCTCATCGAGTGCCTGACATACCGGCATTCGGGACATTCACGCGCCGACCCCGGCAAATACCGGCCACCGGGCGAACTTGAAAAATGGATGGAGCGCGATCCGATCAAAGTCTACCGGGCGCGGCTGGCCGAATTTGGCATTTCTGCAGACCAGGTCAAGGCCATTGATGCTGAAAGCATGCGCAAGGTTGAGGCGGCGACAGAGGCCTGCAAGGCATCGCCTCCAGCGCCCGCCGAGTTGCTCACCAAAGATGTTTATGCCGATGGAGGATGGTCATGGCGGAACTGAGCTACCGCGACGCCGTGATCCGCGGCATTGCCCAGGAAATGGCGCGCGACACCAATGTCGTGTTCTTGGGCGAAGATGTGGCCAAGGCGGGCGGGGTGTTCAAGGCCACGGTCGGGCTTTTTGAGCAGTTCGGCCCATTGCGGGTGCGCGACACGCCAATTTCAGAACAGGCGATTCTGGGCGCTGCCATGGGTGCGGCGATGACGGGCTTGCGCCCCATCGCAGAAATCATGTTCTCGGACTTTTTGGCGGTGTGTTTTGACTACATCGCCAATGAGATGCCGAAGCTGCGCTACATGACCAACGGCCAGCTCTCCTGTCCCTTGGTGGTGCGCACTGGCAATGGCGGAGGCGTTCGCTTTGGCGCGCAACATTCACAATCGGTGGAAAACTGGTGCATGATGATCCCCGGCCTGAAGGTCGTGGCCCCGTCATCGCCGGTTGATATTGTGGGTCTCATGGCCGCTGCGGTGCGCGATCCCAATCCGGTGATCTTTTTCGAACACAAGGCGCTTTACGCCGTCAAGGGCGAAGTGCCCGATGGCGAGATCCTCGATACGCTCGGGACTGCCAAGATCCTGCGGCCCGGCAAGGACTGCACCATTCTGGCTTTGGCCCTCATGGTGCCGCGGGCACTCGAAGCAGCGCAAACCCTTGCCACCCAGCACGGCATTGATGCCGAAGTGATTGATGTGCGCTCACTGGTGCCGCTCGATACCAAATGCATTCTGGGTTCTGTGGCCAAGACCGGGCGCTTGTTCACGGTTGAGGAAAATCCAAGGCTGTGCGGCTGGGGCGCTGAAATCGCTTCCATCGTCGCCGATGAAGCGTTCTGGAATCTGGATGGTCCGATTGTGCGCATCACCACGCCGCATATTCCGCTGCCTGCCGCCGATCATCTCGAGGATCTGGCGCTGCCCAATGCGCCCCGCATTGTCGAGCGCATCGCCCGCACCATGATGAGCTCGCGGTCGTGAGTTCAACCATCATCATGCCGCAACTCGGCGAGACCGTGGCCGAGGGCAAGGTCCTCGCATGGTTCAAGGCCGTGGGCGACGAGATCAAGGTGGGCGACCGGCTTTTCGAGGTCGAGACCGACAAGGTCACCGTCGATGTTGAGGCGACGACCGCGGGCAAGCTCAGTGAGATCCGGGTGCGGCAAGGCGAGGTCGTAAAGGTCGGCACCATTGTTGCCGTGATCGGCGGCGGGGCTGGCCTTGCGCCCAGCCTTGCGGCCAAGCCCGCATCCGGCCCCTCGCCTTACGAGGAAGTGGCAACGCCGCTGGAGAATTTCGGACCCGCCAAAGGCCCAGGTGGCCTTCGTGTGACGCCACTGGCGCGCCGGCTGATTGCGCAGAATGGGCTGGATATCAATGCGATTGCGAAGTCCGTGGCGGCGCGCCAGGGCACACGCATCTCGGAAGAGGATGTGCGCGCGGCATTGGCAGTGGCAACTCCAGAGTCCGTCCCCATGAGTTCCATCCGGCAGAAAACCGCCAACCGCCTGACCGAAAATTGGCGCAATATTCCGCATGTGTTTCAGGCCATCGAGATTGATTTCACCGCCGTGGAGGCCGCCCGCGCCAAATTCAAGGAGGGCTATCGCGCCGCCCACGGGCTGTCGCTGACCTATCTCCCCTTCATCGCCCATGCCGCCTGCATTGCGCTGAAAGAGTTCCCCAATATCAATGCGCGGTTTGATGGCAAGTCGCTGGCGCTGTCAAACGATGTCCATCTCGGCATCGCGGTTGATCTGTCGCACAAGGGCCTTGTGGTGCCGGTGGTGCGCAATGCCGATGATTTGACAGTCACGGGTCTCGCCAAGGCGATTGGCCGCCAGGTTGAGAAGGCCCGCGCTGGCAAGCTCACCGCCGATGATTTTTCAGGCGGCACCTATTCGATCACCAACAATGGCGCCTTCGGCACCATGTTCACCTCCCCCATCATCAATGCGCCGCAAGTCGCCATTCTTTCCACCGATGCCATCCGCAAAAGGCCCGCTGTCATTGAAACACCGCAGGGTGATTTCATCGCATCGCGGCTGTTGGGGATCATCGGCCAAAGCTTCGATCACCGCGCCTTCGACGGCGCATATTCCGCTGCCTTCCTGTCGCGCCTCAAGACCATTCTGGAGCGACATGATTGGGTTGGAGCAGCACAGTGATAAACACGCCAGTCAATTGCCTTCTCCCGTTCGCGCCTTCGCGAATGGGAGAAGGTGCCCGACGGGCGGATGAGGGCAGGCGCCGCCGCCACAGATTTTCAACCATTGAACTCGCTGAGCCAAAGAGCCCTCATCCGGCCTTCGGCCACCTTCTCCCATGCCAAGGGGCACGGGAGAAGGCAATCCTGCCAACAATTCAAATGAGGTAACCCCATGAAATACAACAGCCCGCAATCAACCGCCGCCTTCGGGGCCATGGCCAAGGACTGGGAGCAGGGCATTGATTACAGCCGCCTCTCCAAGGAGCGCCTGGCCCGCGCCCAGCAAGCCATCGCCTTTGCGGGGCTGGGGGCTGTGTTGTGCTTCAATTTCGACAATATCCGCTATGTGACCGCCACCCATATCGGCGAATGGGCGCGCGACAAATTCTTCCGCTATGCGCTGTGCCCGGCCAAGGGTTCGCCCTTCCTGTGGGATCCCGCTCCCCCCGCCAAGCGCATTTCATCACCGTGGATCGCCGACAATGTCGCCGCCCCCATCACCACCATGCAGGGGGCCATTCCGCCCTCGCTCAATGTGCAGCATGATTTCGCCAAGCAGATCAAGAAAGCTCTGGTCCATTACGGCATCGCCAAGGAGCCTTTGGGCGTGGACATGATGGAAATCGGCATGCTGCGCGCCCTTGAGGCCGAAGGCATTGAGGTCGTTGACGGCCAGCAGGCCATGCTTGATGCGCGCGAGATCAAGACGCCTGACGAAATTGAACTCCTCAAGATGGCCTCAGCCATGGTTGACGCGACCTATGTTGATATCGTCCGCGCCATCCGCCCCGGCACCAAGGAGAACGAGTTGGTCGCCATCGCCAATGACCGCTTGTTCCGCATGGGCTCCGAGCGGGTTGAATGCGTGAACTCGGTTTCGGGAAAACGCGGCCGCCCGCATTCGCACACCTTCTCCGACCGCATGATCCAGCCCGGCGACATGATCTTCCTCGACATCATGCATTCCTTCAATGGCTACCGCACCTGCTATTACCGCACCTTCATCTGCGGCGAGCCCAACAAGCACCAGGTCGATGCCTATGAAACCGCATCGAAATGGATCAGCGCCTCCATCGACATGATCAAGCCCGGTGTGACACCGGATGAAGTGGCGTCGGTCTGGCCCGATGCCCAGGAATTCGGCTACCGCGATGAGGCGGAAGCCTTCCTGTTGCAATATGGCCACGGCGTTGGCCTGTCGCTGTGGGAGAGGCCAATTTTCTCCAAGCGCTTCCGTGGGCAGAACACACCACTCCGCGAAGGCATGGTATTTGCCCTGGAAACCTGGAAGGGCGCTGAAGACGGCTCAGGCGCCGCGCGCATCGAGGAAGAAGTCGTGGTCACCAAGGATGGCTGCGAGATCATCACCAATTTCCCGTCGGACCGGCTGATTTCCTGCGGGCTTCCGGGCTGCGAGGTTTTTTGAGCCGCATCCCCGTCACCCTGGTCACAGGCTTCCTCGGTAGCGGCAAGACAACCCTGATCAATACCGCGCTCAGGGCCCCGGAGCTTTCCAAAACCGTTGTCGTCGTCAATGAATTTGGCGAAGTGGGGCTCGATCACCAACTCTATGCCAGCAGCAATGACGCCGTGATCGTGCTCGAAAACGGCTGCCTGTGCTGCACCGTGAAAAGCGATCTCGTCAGCACCCTGAATTCGCTTTATCATTCGCGCGCGGCGGGCGATATTCCCACCTTCGACAATGTGGTGATTGAAACATCGGGGCTGGCGGAACCCGCCCCCGTGATGCAGGCGTTTCTGTCCGAGCCGACATTGGACGGGCTATACCGCGTGGCCAGCGTGGTCACCGTGGTTGACGCCGTCAACTGGGCTGAAACTTCCGCGAACCATGATGAGGCCGTGCGCCAGGTGGCGTTGGCCGAGCACATCCTGATCAGCAAACTCGACCTCGCGGATGCAGGCGCGGAGGCCCGCATCCGGGCTGATCTGGCGCGGATCAATCCTGTGGCAAAAATTGAGAAAGTGGATTTATCCACTGCCGCAGTTGCCAGATTGCTGACAACACCCGGCTTTGATGCGGCCAATCCTGCGGCCAACCCACTGCCCTGGCTCAGCCTGGAGGCCTATCAGGCGCAGGCTGAACATGTGCATGATGAGCATTGTGGCCATGATCACCTCCATGACAAGGGCGTTGAGAGCTTCGTGCTGGTGCGCGACCAGCCCTTGTCGCGCGAGGAGCTGCAATTCCTGCTCGACGGCATCACCCAGAATCTTGGCCCCAGCCTCTTGCGCGTGAAGGGCCTTGTAAATGTTGCCGAAGAACCGGGGCGGCCTGCGGTCATTCAAGGCGCCCAGCATCTCCTCCACACCATGAGCTGGCTCGCCAAATGGCCCGACGCCGATGAGCGCACCCGCGTGGTGTTCATCACCCAAGGCATCGTGCAATCGAAGCTCAAGGAAATGATCGAACTCCTCGACCGCATGAGCGCCAGAACCTTCAAGGCCAGGGAG
>JANOTU010000009.1:0-2567 GCA_031416515.1 Hyphomicrobiales bacterium | reverse complement strand
AACCCCGCTTCCTTGCACTCACCAGTTATCAGCGGGGTCCCCGCCTTCGCGGGGATGACGGATTATAATAATAAAAACAAATGCTTGCGCTCTTGTTTCTACGGTTACACAAGTGTTTGAGCACATCTGAAAAGATGTGTGAACCCCTTAGCCCCGCGAGGGAGGAAGGAAGTATTCAACCCCGCAAAGCTGCGCGTATCATTTCCGCATGCTTCGCCAGCACCGCGTGATCGGCCATCTCGCCCGAGTGTGGCCGCAAGGTCTGACCCTCTTTTCGTGGCAGCACATGGAAATGCAGATGAAACACCGTCTGTCCCGCAGCGGCCTCGTTGAATTGCTGGATCAACACACCCTCAGCGCCAAAGGCTGACTTTGCGGCGCGGGCCACTTTCTGCACCACACGCATCACCTGGCCGAGGATGGCTGGATCAGCATCGAGGAGATTGCGCGATGGTGATTTTGGAACCACCAGCACATGCCCATCCACTTGCGGCATGACATCCATGAAGGCCAGTATGGCGTCATCCTCATGGACTTTGTGGCACGGAATTTCGCCGCGCAATATCCTGGCAAAAATATTGCTGGGGTCATAGGTCATAAACTTTCTCCTCCTAAAATTCCTGTTCCTGCCGGAATGGCGAATGCGCGGCAAGGGCCTGGGCTTGCTCGTCCACGCCTTCGCGCTCGGCCTCCAGATATTGCGCCACGGCGCGCTGCAAACCGGGATGGGCCAGATGATGCAGGCTGTAGGTTTTCTGCGGCAGATAGCCCCGCGCCAGCTTGTGTCCGCCTTGCGCGCCTGCTTCAACGCGGACAAGTTTCCGCGCAATGGCAAAATCAATCGCCTGATAATAACAGGTTTCGAAATGCAGGCACGGGTGTTGCTCAATCGCCCCCCAATTGCGGCCATAGAGCGCATGGCTGCCGATGAAATTGAGAGCGCCCGCGATCATCTGGCCGGCCCGCGTGGCGATGACAAGTAGGACATGCTCGCCCATGCTCTCGCCAATCAGGCTGAAGAAGTCGCGGGTGAGGTAGGGTCGGCCCCATTTTCGCGCGCCGGTGTCGATGTAGAATTCAAAGAAGGCATCCCAATGCTTCTCCTGGATATCAGCGCCCGTCAGCGCCTCAAGTGTGATTCCGCTTTTTCGTACCATATCGCGCTCCTTGCGGATGTTCTTGCGTTTTTGCGATGAGAGTGTGCCGAGGAAGTCCTCGAAACCCCCATAGCCCGGATTCTGCCAATGAAATTGTATGTCCGTGCGGCGCAGCCAGGGGGGGTGGCCAAGCGCAGCCCAATCACGCACAGGCAAAAAAGTGATGTGCACGGAAGACGCCTGTTGCTCCGCACACAGATCAATCAATCCCCGCGCCAGGCCGTGGCTGTCGGCCCCAAACAGCCGCAGTCCCGTCACCGGTGAAAACGGCACCGCGCATTGCAGCTTGGGATAATAGCGTCCGCCCGCCCGGTGCAAGGCATCCGCCCAGCCATGGTCGAAAACATATTCCCCTTGCGAATGCGATTTGAGATAACACGGCGCAATGCCGGTGATTTGCCCGGCCTCGACCTTCGCCAAATGCCGCCCCGCCCAGCCCGTTTTAGCCGTGGCGGAGCCGGACTGCTCCAGCGCCCGGTAGAAATCATGGGCGACCAGCGGATTGAATTCCGCCCCATGAGGATTGGCCAGCCGGTCCCAATCGCTCCGGTCAATATCGCGCACGCTGGAAAAGCACCGCAGCATTCAGGCCCGAAACCCCTCAAAGGTAATCTGGTCGCTGTAGCGCCGCGCCGCGCTTGCGTCTTCATGCGACCGGATCGTCCAGCCAATCACCGGATTGCCGTCCTGTCGGTAAGCGGTCACTGGCGCAAAAGGCAGTTCGCGAAAATTGTAGGAAATAAAATGGGGCGCTGTTCGCGGCAGATGCGAAAGCGCACGTAATTCCAGACGGCGCGAAAAGGGCAGGGCGGTGTAATAACTGTCAACCGCCCGGTCCGCCACGATCCCGCGAATGCTATGGGGCGACAATTGCTTCACTGCCGCGATCAACTCCGGATCAAACGACATCAGGCAATGCGCGCCTTCATAAGATTTCAACACGCCAAGCGCCCGCTTCACCAGCGCGACATTGCCGTCCCAATGGGATTTAATCTCAATCAACAGCGGCGCTGTGCCAGCAACCTGCTCCAGGAGTTCGGCAAGAGTTTGAACGCCCAATGCCCGCAAACCTGCAGCGTTCATGTCCTTGACCCAGCCCTTGGCCGGTGTCAGACGCTCCAGCCGCTCATCATGAAACACCACCGCCTCGCTGTCCGCCGTGAGCTGCAGGTCACATTCGATGGTGTAGCCTTCCGCCATCGCCGCCGCAAAAGCCGCCTGCGTATTCTCAGCCACATCTCCTCCATGCAGCCCCCGATGCGCAATAGGCCGCGCCACCAGCCAATCAAGCGTCCGAACCTGGCGGGTGAATCTCACTAAACATTTACCCCCCCCCCTTGCGGGGGTGGTGCCGCGCGACGCGTGCCGGTGGGGGGCCTGGCCACAAACTCCACACCTCGCGGCAAGGCC
>JANOTU010000008.1:0-3736 GCA_031416515.1 Hyphomicrobiales bacterium | reverse complement strand
ATTGGCCTCGCCAAAGGGGATGGCGTAAGATTCAACCGGCACATCCACCTCATTGCCGTAGAGGTTCTTGTGCTCGCAGAAGATCACCGGGTCATTGTCGCGGATCGACTGGATGAGCAGTCCCTTGGCATCGTAAGCGTTGGATGGGCACACGACTTTCAGGCCGGGGATATGGGTGAACAGCGGGGTGAGCATCTGGCTGTGCTGGGCGGCGGCGCGAAAGCCTGCCCCCACCATGGCGCGGATCACCACCGGCGTTTCCGCCTTGCCGCCGAACATGTATTTGAACTTCGCCGCCTGATTGAAAATCTGGTCGAAGCAAACACCCATGAAATCGAGGAACATGAGCTCCGCCACCGGCCGCATGCCGCAAGCCGCGGCACCGATGGCAGCGCCAATATAGGCCGACTCCGACAAGGGCGTGTCCAGCAGCCTGCCCTTGTATTTGGCATGCAGGCCCTTGGTGACGCCGAGCACGCCGCCCCAGGCATCTTCCTCGCCCTGGGCGCCGGAGCCGCCGACAATATCCTCTCCCATGATGATCACGGAAGGATCGCGTTTCATTTCCGAATCAAGCGCTTCATTGATCGCCTGACGCATGCTGATTTTTCGTGCCATGTTGCTGTTCTCCTTTGGGCGATCAATAGCTGTTGTAAACGTCGGTCATGAGGTCGGCGGCCGTTGGCAGGGGCGCTGCCTTGGCGTAGATCAGCGACTCCTTGATGAGCGCGATCGCGTCGCGGTCGATGGCCTCAAGCTCAGCGGGGCTGACGGTGCCGGCCTCGGTCACGCGCTGGCGGAACATCTTGAGGCAATCCTGGTTGGCGCGGATATGCTCAAGCTCGCCCTTGGCGCGGTAGGTCTGCTGGTCGCCTTCAAAGTGCCCGAACATGCGGATCATCTTGCACTCAAGCAGGGCAGGCCCGCCGCCCTCGCGCGCCCGCTTGATGATCTCGCCCGCAGCCTCATAGACCGCGAAGAAATCAAGGCCGTCAACGGTCACACCCGGCATGCCGAAGCCGGCGGCGCGGTCCACATAGGAGTCAACCGCAACCGCGTAATCGCGCGAGGTTGCTTCCGCATAGCCATTGTTTTCGACCACAAAAACAGCAGGCAGGTTCCACACCGCCGCAAGATTGAGGCTTTCGAGGAACGTGCCCTGGTTGGAAGCGCCGTCGCCGACAAAGGAAATGGCCACACCGCCATCGCCGCGATACTTGGCGGCAAGTGCTGCACCACACACCAGCGGAGCGCCAGCGCCCAAAATGCCATTGGCGCCCATCATGCCCTTGGAGAGGTCAGCAATGTGCATCGAGCCGCCCTTGCCCCGGCATGAGCCTGAGGCCTTGCCGTAAATCTCCGCCATCATGGCCTTGGGGTCCACGCCCTTGGCAATGCAGTGGCCGTGGCCACGGTGGGTTGAAGCGATGCGGTCCTTGTCATTGAGATGCATCATGATGCCGGTGCCAGACGCTTCTTCGCCAGCATAGAGATGCACAAAGCCGGGGATGTCGCCCTTGCCGAATTCCGTGTGCAGTGTTTCCTCAAACTCGCGAATGGTGCGCATGATGCGGTAAGCCTTGAGGAGCGCCGGCTTGCCGAGCGGGAAAATGCCGCTGCTCTTGGCCTTGGTCTTCGCCTTGACGGCGACGACCTTGGCCTTGGCTTTCTTTGCAGGCGCTTTCTTGGCCGGTGTCTTCTTGGCTGCGGCCTTGGCGGCAGGTTTCTTGGCTGTCTTGACTGGCATGAGTTCCTCCCAGGTTTCTATTGCAAATGTTTGGTCTTGCGCATGAGGCCATGCTTGGCCGCGTAACGCATGCAGGCACTGACATTGACGGTCTTGAACGCATCTTGCACAAGCTCGACGGTGACATCGTCGCCTTCAGAAAATGACCACTCGCGCTCTCCGTCAAGGGCTATGGAACCGCCTGAAATTCCGGGTCGATACTTCTTGCCAGCCGACATGGTCCGGAAGCTCTTGATGCCGATGCCGCGCATGTAGCCCGGCGCTATCGGGGTATCGAGAACAATGGCGGCGTCGTCTTCAGGGGCAAGCTTGACATGCAGGCCGTGGCTGTCGAGGCGGCTTACCGGCTTCAGAAGCCCCGCGATGGCCGACATGCCAATGACCTCCGGGTCAGCGAAGGTGACAAACAATTCGCGGAACGTCTCGGTGCGCCACAGGGCGCGCGCGCCCACATAACGCTCAGTAACCACCGCCACATCGACGAGGGCGATGTCTTCCTGGCCATTGATGCTGACCACGAGCTTTTTATTGGGTATGAAAGCCGTGCGCGCGGGGATCCTGCCGCTCACCGCCAGCCCCACGGCAAGGCCGGTAATCGTCGGCTCGCGGGCCTCGGGAAACGCATTGTTGGTGCCGGTGGAAATGCCGGAAATGGGGACATCGCCACAGGCTGAAATGACGGCGCGGTGTGTGCCATCGCCGCCCAGGACCACAATGGCCGCCACACCCATTTCCTGCATGAGTCGCGCCGCCTTGATGGTATCATCCACCCGTCCTGAAATCTTGTAATCAAGATGCTCAAGCACGGGGAACTGCTCATGCCCCTGATTTTCCGCCCGGTCGATGCCGCGCCGCACATGGTGCCGGATACCACCATTCTCGGGCATCATGACGACTTTGGAAACACCGCAGGATTTGAGGCAGGAAAGCACCCGCAGCACAATATTGGCGCGGTCGGTGATCTGCAGCGCGGTGGCATTGGCAATGACACGTCTTATGTCACGCGCCGACACCGGGTTGGCAATAATGCCAACCACCGGATCCTGGTGCCGCTTTCTCCCTTTCGCCATGCCAACTCTCATTTGGTCGGTTTTTCAATTATTGAAGCAAGTTCCGTGCCAGCAAAAGAACACACCTCCTTTCGCAACATGCTCGCTCTGTTCCCTTCCTCCTTGCAGGGAGGGGTTAGGGGTGGGGGTCGCTCCGAAACATCAATACTTGTTGGCTGAAACAAGAATGCTCGCCGCCGGAGCGACCCCCACCCCGACCCTCGCCTCAAGGGGGAGGGTCGGGGTGGGGGTCGCTGACTTGAGATGATTTCAAACCTGCGCTGTGGCGCCTGTTGCAAATCATCGCCACAGGTGTGGCGTGTCAGCCACTGCGCGGTGGCAGGCTCAGACCGTGTTTTCGCATACGGCGGTGGATGGTGGTGCGGTCAACGCCAAGCTGGCGGGCGGTTGAGGATACGTTCCAGTCATTGGCTTGAAGACGGTGCCGAAGCGTCGCCGCATCATCAGCGCTGGCGGGCGCTATCGGTTGTTGACTGCTCTCAAATACATGTTCCGGCAAATCGTCCACGCCAATTTCGGCGCTGCTGGCCAGGGCGCGGGCATAATCCAGCGCGTGAATGAGCTCGCGGATATTGCCGGGCCATGAATATGCGGTCAGCGCTGCCAACGCTTCTGGCGTCAAACGGGAGTTTGAATCGCGCTGCGCCAACAGCTTGTCGATGAGCCATTCGATGTCCTGGCGCTCGCGCAAAGGCGGCATGGTGCAGACAGCGCCGTTCAGGCGGAAATACAAGTCTTCACGGAACAGCCCGCGCTTGATGCGGTCCTTGAGATCGCAATGCGTGGCGGCAATCACCCTGATATCAAGGGTCTGCGCGCGGGTACCGCCGACCGGGGTGATTTCCCGTTCGGCGAGCACACGCAGCAGCCGGGTTTGGGCTTCAAGCGGCATGTCGCCGATTTCATCCAGAAACAGCGT
>JANOTU010000007.1:0-21199 GCA_031416515.1 Hyphomicrobiales bacterium | reverse complement strand
CCATCGTGCATCATGTGCAGCAGGCGCTGCGCGCCCACCGCCTGTTCGCGCGCGACAAGGACTACATCGTCAAGGATGATCAGGTCATCATCATCGATGAGTTCACCGGCCGCATGATGCCGGGCCGGCGCTACTCCGAAGGCCTGCACCAGGCGCTGGAAGCCAAAGAGCATGTGGCGATCCAGCCGGAGAATGTGACGTTGGCCTCGATCACCTTCCAGAATTATTTCAGGCTTTATGAGAAGCTCGCCGGCATGACCGGCACGGCCTCCACCGAGGCTGACGAGTTCATGGACATCTACCAGCTCGACGTGCTCGAAATTCCGACTAACATGCCGGTTGGCCGAAAAGACGAAGACGACCAGGTCTACCGCACGGCGCGCGAGAAATACGCCGCCATCATTGACACCATCAATGAGGCCCGCATCACCGGCCAGCCGGTGCTGGTGGGCACCACCTCGATTGAGAAATCCGAAGTGCTCGCCGCCATGCTGCAAACCAGGGGCATCCCGCACAATGTGCTGAATGCCCGCTACCACGAGCAGGAGGCCGCCATCATCGCCCAGGCGGGCGTGGCTGGCGGGGTCACCATCGCCACCAACATGGCGGGTCGCGGCACCGACATCAAGCTGGGCGGCAATCTCGACATCCGCATCGCCACCGAATTGGCCGATGTGACGGACGCTGAAGAGCGCGAGCGGCGCACCGACATGATCAAGGCCGAAATCGACGTCGACAAGCGCAAAGTTCTGGCGGCGGGCGGATTGTTTGTGATCGGCACCGAGCGCCACGAGAGCCGCCGCATCGACAACCAGCTGCGTGGCCGCTCAGGTCGGCAGGGCGATCCGGGGCGCTCCTTGTTCTATCTTTCCCTCGAAGACGACCTCATGCGCATCTTTGGCTCCGAGCGCATGGATTCGATGCTGCAGAAACTGGGTCTCAAGGAAGGCGAGGCCATCGTCCACCCATGGATCAACAAGGCGCTGGAGAAAGCCCAGCAGAAAGTGGAAGCGCGCAACTTCGACATGCGCAAGAACGTGCTCAAATACGACAACGTCATGAACGACCAGCGCAAGGTGATTTTCGAGCAGCGCATCGACATCATGAAGGGCGTTGATGTGGCCGAGACCATCGACGACATGCGCCACCAGATCATTGAAGACCTGATCACGGGGGCGATCCCGCCCGGCTCCTATGCCGAGCAATGGGACGCTGCGGGCTTGCGCGAGCGCCTGCGCGAAATCATCGCCATTGATTTCCCCGTCGGCGATTGGGCCAAGGAAGAAGGCATTGCGGATGAAGAAATCCGCGAGCGCGTGACCAAGTCGGCGGACGAGCTTTACACCGCCAAGCGCGAGAAATACACGCCCGACGTCATGTCGCAGGTGGAGAAAGCCGTGCTGCTCCGCAGCCTCGACAATCTCTGGCGCGACCATATCGTGACTGTCGAGCACCTGCGCCAGGTGATCCATTTGCGGGGCTACGGCCAGCGCGATCCCCTTAATGAATACAAGACCGAGGGCTACACCCTGTTTGAGGCGATGATCAGCAAGCTCCGCGAGAACACCACCGCCCAGGTCATGCGCATCGAAATCCAGACCCGCCCCGACGATGACATGCTTCCCGACGAGGACGATCTCCCGTTCATGCAGGCCCATCACATCGACGCTTTCACCGGCGAGGATGATGTGGGCGAAGGCATGGTGTTCGCTTCAGCAGATGTTGCGACCGCCCTTGACCCCAACCGCCCCGAAACCTGGGGCAAGGTCGCCCGCAACGACACCTGCCCGTGTGGATCAGGCAAGAAATACAAGCATTGCCACGGCGCGTTTGCGTAGCGCGCCGGGCAGTCGGAATGTCTTTGGCGGAAGGCGCGTTGAAGATGCAAGCGCGAGCTTTCAGAAAACTGTGCCGTCATTCCTGATGACCAGCGGCGGCCCGCCTTCCGGGCGCAGGCTTCTGGCAATTTCCCGTCCTGCCGCCCATGTGCCGCCTTCGAGCATGCAGACCATTGGAAAGCCAGCGACAGCAAGGCCAAGTTCCGCCGCGACCAGCGGATGAAGGAGATCGAGCAGCGCGACCGTCATCGCCCGCCATTCGATCACGAGGACTGATTCAGGCGCGTGCGCCAGCTCTGCGTCAGCCGGCCGCTTCAACTGCAAGGCGCCGCCATCAACAAACAATCCACCATTGCGGTATTCGGCGAGTCCGGTCAGCTGGCCGATGCCGGTCACTGTGATGCCGGCAGCCTCAAGGGGTTCAATGAGTGAATAAGTAAGCCACTGCGAGAGCTTGTGGAATGGCACAATAGCGCCGGCGGCAGGGCCGCCCGCCAAATCCCAAGGTGGATAAATCCAGGCATCGCCAAGAGGAATGCCTTCAAGCGTGAGGCGTGACGGCCAGATCGGTCCCAAACTGTCGAGCACAAGGTTGAGAACGGCTTCCGCCGCAATTGTCTCTTTGTCGGCCTGTTTCACGATGACATCGACGAGGCCACCCGGGCGCGGCGTTCCGGACATGGCGAATGCATCCGGGCGCGCCAGGCAAAGCTGTCCAAGGCGGTTCAAGAGCCGGACCCGGCCCGCTGTTCCGCTCAAGGGATTGTCACCACGGACCTGAAAGGCCTGCTCGAATTCGGCGATGCCAAGCGCGGCAAGCCATTGCGCCTCAAGCGCATGGCTTGGCGTATTCAAAATACCGTCCCTGTAGAAGTCCAGCGAAGCCAAGGCCAAGCCTTCGGAAGAATGATGGCGCTCTTTGGTGACGGCGTCGAGATAGCTCCACTTGCCGCCCGACCCCGCATCGACAAGAACCGACATGATCACGAGATCAAACGCCCGGCGGGCGCGTTCCACAGGATTGGCCTTTGGCAGCGTCTTTGCGAGTTCCAGCCAGCGGTTGACTCCGCCCACGGTAAAGTGCCGCCAGCGCGCATGGAACGGAATCTTCAAATCGGGGTAGGCTTGGCGCGTGATGCGGGCCACAAGCGCCGCAATCCGCGGCAGAGCCTGCTCATCGAGCACCCAGTGTTGCAGCCGGCCTGCCCGCGCCTCCGCGAGCATGCGGGCGGCCGCATGGCGTACGGCAGCCGCAGAGAGAAGGTCATGCTCCATCACCCGAGTGCAAGTCGCATATGCGCCAGCGCCTCCCTGCTTGGAATCGATGCCAGCGCGCCAGCCCGCGTGACGGAATCGCTGGCCGCCGCGAGCGCCAGGCGAACGGCTGCCGCGACCTCACCCGTGCGCATGTACTCCGCCGCAAAAACACCGCAGAAGGTGTCTCCAGCGCCTGTGGCATCTTGCGCTTCAACCTGGGGTGCCGGGTATTCCTGCACGGGTTCGGAGCAGGTTTTCACCAGACAGCCTTTGGGTCCGCGCGTCACGATTGCGACGGGCGCGCCCAGTTGCTCAATGGACCGCCCAGGATCGCTGGCGCCGAACCAGCGCTCGGCTTCAACAGCATTGAGAATCAAGACATCAATGTCCTGTGCCATTGTCCTGCACCAATCCTGCCAGGGCGCGGGATTGAAAACCACCGTGGCGCCTGCGGCTCTTGCGCGCCTTGCCGCAAATATGCTGGTGCCTGCGGAAAGATTGCCCTGCAGCAGCAACCCATCTCCGCTTGAGAACGACATGCGCCCCCTAATGTCCGCGACGGCGATGCTTGCGGCTTGCGCCGCGTTGGTCACAATCATGTTCTCCCCATTGCTTGCGACAATGATGGCTGAAAGGTCGGTCTCGCCGGGCCCCGCAATGAGGCCCTCGTCCGGGATGTCCTCTGCCCGCAAGGCGGCGCGAATGCTGTCCGCAACCGCGTCATCGCCGATGGCTGCGACAAACCGCACTGCGACTCCGGTTCTGGAAGAAGCGATGGCTTGATTGAGCCCCTTGCCGCCGAGGCCGATGACGGTACCGACCGCATTGAGCGTTTCACCGGGCGCGGGCAGCGCTGTGACGCGGAAGGTGATATCCCGGCAGGCATTGCCGAATACGTGCAACGTCACAGCTCAAGACCGTGTCAGCCAGGACAGCGCCTGGACCCAGAGTTTCTTGTAGCCCGGCCAGGCGACAAACGCGCTGGGCAGCCAGTGTGGGCCGATGTCGGACGTCCACGCCAGGGTGCGCCCCTTGCCATGGCTTCCGGCCACCAGCAGCGGATGCCCGCCTTGCGCCGCAGGCAGTTGCGCGATGACGTGCACGTCGGCACCGGTTTTCGCCCTCACTTCATTGACACCAAGGAGGGCTGGCCAGGGCTGGTCCAATCCCGCGACAATGGGATGTGACGGCAAAACCACCTCCGCCACAATGCCTTCGGGCGTTTCGAGCCGGTCATCATAAGGCAGACAGGTGACCGGCAGCGCGGCTTCAACCGCCGTCTTGTGCCAGCGGGCCTTGCCGTCAATGCCCTGGAAGGAAAAATAGCCGCCGATCATCATCAGCCCGCCGCCCGCCGCTGCATAATCCCGGATCAATGACAGGCGGTTGGGAACGGTTTTTCCGTGCAGCCAGACATCGGGGTGCAGCAGCAGCGTGTTTGAGCCAATGTCAGACAACAAAATGGCGTCAAAACGCTTGAGGCCATCCAGCGTGAAAGGAAATTCCGCCGCAGCCTCGTGGGCCTTCATGTAGGTGAGTTCAAAGGGACTGTCTTTCAGCGCCGCGACCAGGGGTTCGGCGCCCAGGTGAAATGTGACACTTGAGAATGTATCCCAGCCCTTGGTGTGATTGGCCGAGCTCACCCAGCTCTCGCCGACCAGCAAGATATTTTTCTTTTTCATCCTGTCCTCCCTGAAAGCGGCGCAGCGCTGAAGATGCTGCGCGGATTGTCGATCAGCATGGCCGAAATTGCGGCCTCGGGCACACCGTGCCGCCTGAGGCGCGGCACAAAGTGCTTCAGCACATGAGCATAGCCAACGCCGCCATAATGGCTGAGCATCATCTTGAGGAATATATCCTGGGAGAGCAACACCCGGCTGGCGTGGCCGGCGTTTACAAGGCCGGCGATGGCGCGGGCGTTCTCCTCATCGGAAGGGCACTGCACCTGCTGGTCGGCATACCAGTAATCCATGCCCAGCATGTCATATTCGATGAAGGCTCCGCGTTCAGCCAGCGCAGCTTGATAGGCGGTATCGCCGCCGGAAGGGTTCATGTGGCAGAGGACCGTGTGATGGATGGCGCCGCCCTCTTCAGCGACAATGTCCAGCACCCGGTGGGCGTGGCGGTACCAGGCGGGGAGATGCACCATGAGCGGCAATTGCGCGCGCGCCTGGGCCCGCGCCGCGCCCCGCAAGGATTTCTCCTCAGCCTCGGTGAAATCGCCGGAGACGCCAATCTCGCCGATGAGGCCGATTTTCACGCCGGTCTCGCCAACGCCGCGCAGCGCTTCGCCGACGATTTCATCGGCGATGTTGTTGATCGACATTCTGGCCAGTTCGGGGGGATGCGACGATTGCAGATAATAGCCCGAACCCATGACGATGTGGAGGCCGGTCGCCTCGGAGATGGCCCGCAGGGCTTGCGGGTTGCGGCCGATGCCGCGGCAGGTGGGGTCGACGACCGTGGACCCTCCTGCTGTCTTGAAGGCGAGCAGTTCCTGGACGGCCAGCGCTTCGTCATCAAGGGCGCAATTGTCGCGGTTGACAAAGGGGTCCATGCGCAGCTCGCCGAGAATTTCCATGCGCACCGGGCCATCCGCCAGATAGTGCCGGTCCGCCTCGACGGGCTTGTGCCACCAGCAGCGGCAGTCATTGAGTATATGCTCATGCGGCAGCGTGATGCCCAGACTGGCAGCCTCGATGGCTCCGCGCACGGTCATGACTTTGCCGGAGCCCACATGGGTTTCTGCCAGTTCCGTCATTGCGCCCTCTCCTTCATGATTTCCGCTGCGGTGTTGCGAGCCTGGCGAAGACTCTTGTGTTGAGCCAGATGGCGATGAGTATGATCAGGCCGGTGACGATCTGGGTGAAAAAGGGCGACACATGCGAGAGGATGAGGCCATTGCCGATGACCGCGATGGTGAGGGCCCCGAGCGCGGTGCCGATGATGGTGCCCTTGCCCCCCATCAGCGATGTGCCGCCCAGCACCACTGCGGCAATCACATCAAGTTCAAATCCCACCGCCGCATTGGATGAGCCAGAGCCCAGGCGCGCGGCAATCACAATGCCAGCCATGGCGGCGGCAACACCACTGAGCACATAGCACATGATGATCCGCCACTTGACCGGAACACCCGCCCGGCGCGCCGCCTCCATGTTGGCGCCGATGGCCACGACATGGCGGCCAAACTGCATGAGGTTCAACGCCGCAAAACCGGCAAGCAGCGCCATGATGGCGATCACCGCCGGAAACGGAATGCCGCCCAGCCAGCCGCGCCCGATCTGGACAAACAGGCTGTCGGGCGCGATCGGAATGGAAAAGCCTTGCGTCATGAGCAGGGCCACACCGCGCAGGATCGAAAGCCCCGCCAGCGTCACGATGAAGGCCGGGATGCCCTCAAAAGCCACAAACCAGCCCTGCGCAGCGCCCACTGCGGCCCCCGCCAAGAGCAGCAGAAAAATCACCACAGGCCAGGGAATGCCGGCCTGCAGCGAAATCGCGGCGAGCGCATTGACCAGCGCCACGGTGGAACCCACCGAGAGATCAATGCCGCCTGTGGTGATGACAAAGGTCATGGCCACAGCCACAATCAGCATGGGCGCTGATTGCCGCAACAGGTTGAGCAGATTGCCCGCTGAAAGAAACGCGTCGCTGACCACTGAGAACACCGCGAAACACAGCAGGAAGAAAACCGCGATGGAAAGCACCTGCGCATGCGCTGCCAGGAAATCGGCGCGGGGCGCGGCGCGGGGCCTGCTGCTGTAACCGCTCATGCGGCGGCTCCGCGCTTTGCGACATGGCCCACGCCGACAATGAGATTGACGATCTCGGTGAGGTCGGTTTCCGCAATCTGCCGTTCTGCCACCTTGGTTCCTTCATACATGACGGCAATCCGGTCGCAGACGCGGAAGAGATCCTGCAGCCTGTGGGTGATCAGCACCACGCTGACGCCGCGCGCTTTCAGGCGCTGGATCAGGGCCAGCACCGCCTCCACCTCAGCAACGGCAAGAGCCGAGGTTGGCTCATCCATGATCAGCACCTGCGGATCAAAGGCTGCCGCCCTGGCAATGGCGATCGACTGGCGCTGGCCGCCGGAGAGCTGCGCCACCAGGGCCGACATGTTGGGAATGTTGATTTCGAGGCTGTCCAGCATTTGCCGCGCTTCATCCGCCATCCGGCGCTTGTCGAGAAATCCGAACAGCGGCGCCCCCCTGAATTTCTCGCGGCCGAGGAACAGGTTTCCCGCAACATCAATGGTGTCGCACAAGGAGAGGTCCTGATAGACCATTTCAATCCTGTGGCGGCGCGCGTCAGAGGGGCTGCGCAACAAGACCGGCACCCCATCAATGGCAATGCTGCCGTGGTCGGCCATATAAGCGCCAGAGAGCACCTTGGTCAGCGTTGATTTGCCCGCCGCATTGTCGCCGACCAGGCCCAGGCATTCGCCTACCCTCAGCTCAAGATCAACGCCGCGCAAGGCCTCGATGGAGCCAAAACGCTTCTTGATGCCGCGCATTGCAATGCGCGGAGCGCCATGCGAGGCGGCTTGCGCCGCCTCGCTCAGGTCGCTTGGCGTCATTTGAAGGTGGCGCGGTAAGGCTCGACATTGTCCTTGGTGACGATGGTGACCGGCACGGCGACGCTCTTCTCAACTGTGCCGCCACCATGGATTTTCATCAGCGCGTCAACACCGGCAGCGCCCATGCCAGCTGGATCCTGCTGGATGACGCCCACCACATAGCCGCCATCAATGCCCTTGATAGCGGAGGCCGTGAGATCCCAGCCCACAAGCCGCACCTGGCCCTGCTTGCCCTGGCTCTCAATGGCTGCCACAGCGCCCAGCAATGCCGGCTCGCCCGTGGCATAGATGGCGGTGAGATCAGGGTTGGCGGTGATCAGGTTTTCGGCGGCGGCGAGGGCATTGTCCTGCACGTTGCGGCCGTCCACCACGCCGGCCATGGTTACATTGCCATCGGCCTTCACCACGTCCTCAAAGCCCTTCTGCCGGATGTTCTGGATGGTGGAATTGAGCGCGCCGACAATGCCGAGCTTGGCCTTGCCGCCCATGCTGTCCTTCATCACTTTCAGGAAATGCTCGCCGATCATGCGTCCAGCACCCTCATTGTCGACGCCAATCTGCGCCTTTTGCGGGCCGTCGGCGGGCAGCACGGCGTCGATGGCCACAACCGGTATGCCAGCGCCTGCCGCAGCGATCACCGCGGGCATGATGCCGTTGGTGTCTATGGCCACCACGATCAGTCCGTTGACCTTCTGCTGCATGTAGGTCTCAATCGCGTTGTTCTGCGCTGCAGGATCATTGTTGGCGTTGAAGATCACCAATTTGGCGCCTGCGGCGTCGGCGGCCTTCTGGGCGCCTTCATTCATTTGCGTGAAGAACAAGGCCTGCTGATTGATTTGAATGAGCGCGAATGTCGGCTTTTCCTGAGCCAAAGCTATCCCGCCCATAAGCGCCAGCGCTGATCCGGCGGCGGCCGAAAGCAGATGTCTGCGTGTCAGATTGTTCATGTCACTCTCCCTGGTTGATCGACAGCGGGACCATTCCTGCTGGCTCGATACGTTGGGGCCTGCCTTGCAGACCCGGTATTCTGAAACGGAACGCTCACCGAGCCGCGCTCGACGAGGGCGACCGGAAGCCAAATGGGGGCCGCTGCTTCTGCGGCGCCGCCCAGCATTCTGACCAGTTGTTCAGCGCCAAGGTGCCCCAGTTCATCAATGGGCTGGGCAATGCTGGTGAGCGGCGGGCCGAGCAGGTCGTTGATCGGCATGCCGTCAAAGCCCACCAGCGACATCCCGGCGGGGACGGCGACATTCTGCGCCCGGGCCTGGGTCAGCACGCCCAAGGCTATGGCGTCGCTGCCGGCGAACACAGCGCTGGGCCTGGGCGACAACCTGAAGATAGCGGCTGCGGCCGCGATTGCCGGTCCCAGTTCATATTCTGTGCAGATATGCCACGAGGCCGGAGGGTCAATCGCCGCTTCCGCCAGAGCGCGTCTCCAACCCTTGCCGCGCTCCACCGCGCTCATGACGCCGCTGGGGCCGCCAATATGCAGGATGTGGCGATGGCCGCGATCAATCAGGTGCTGTGTCGCCTGATAGCCACCGGTTTCGTTCTCCACAAAAAACCGCGGGGCCAGCGCGCCTCTCACGTCCTCATCGACGATAACCACGCGGCCCTGGTGCTGGTTGATGGCTGCGGCCAGCCTGCCATCATCCTCATGATTGGTGATGAGGATGAGGCCATCGATGAAGCCCGACGCCAGACGGTCAAAACAGGCAAGCTCGCGCGCGATGAGATTGCGCGAGGACCAGATCACAAGATCAAGCCCGGAGGCCGTCGCCACCCGTTCGGCTTCGCCCGCGATGAGGGCAAAGAACGGATTGGAAATATCAGGAAGCACAATGCCGATGGTGTCCGACCGCCCTTGGGACAGGCGGCGGGCCTGCGCATGCGGACGGTAGCCCAGCGCCTCCACGGCGCCCCGAATACGGTCGCCAGTGGCTTCAGGCAGCCGCATGCTGCCATTCAGCCAGCGCGACACTGCCGCAGGCGACAACCCTGCCCGTCGTGCAACATCGGATATGGTCGGCCGTTTCAGCAACATCATCTCATAAAGCGTTTTACTAAACCGCTTTATGGAATCGACTGTGTTGGACTGTCAAGGCCTCGTGGCGACAGTTTGAAGTCCGTTGAAAATGAGGCGTGCCAGTGACGAAGTTCTGTAACGCGCCCATCTCGCACCTCAGGATGAGGGTTTGTGAGAAACACAACCGGCAGCAGGAGTGGGCGACGGAGCCACACTGGAACATGGATCATGCCGAGTGCCTCTTCAATGCCGTTTGAAAATTCCTAAGAATTTCATCCTCGCGGATGTGACGCCGGTCCTGCACCAGATGACGGCCTCCGACGATCATGTCCTTCACGCAAGCGTTGCCGCCGGAGAAGATCCAGCTATCAAGCGCCGCCTCCTCCTCGCGCGCCAGCAGTACTGGATGTTCATCGTCAAGTACGGTGATATCGGCGCGCATGCCCGGCGTGATGGCGCCCATGGGCTGCGCCTCATGCCGCCCCCAACGCGGACCGCGACGTTGCGCTTCCAGCCTTGCGGGGTGAGGGCGGAGGAGAAAAGAAAATCATTGCTTTTCATGGTCATCACCATACTGTATAGACAACCTTATACAAGTAAAAAAATCATGCTGCTCACCAACCTCACACTCGCCACCATGACACACGGGTATGGCCTGATTTCCAGCGGCTCTGTCGCCATTGAGGGCTCTCGTATTGCCTGGGTAGGGCCAAGCGCCGCAGCGCCTGCGGGGGATGCCATAGACTGCGGCGGCAGGCTGCTCACACCGGGCCTGATCGATTGCCACACGCATTTGGTCTATGGCGGCAACCGCGCCCAGGAATTCGAGATGCGCCTCAATGGGGCCAGCTACGCCGACATCGCCAGGGCCGGCGGGGGCATCGCCTCCACGGTGGGCGCCACCCGTGCCGCCAGCGAGGCGGAGCTTCTGACGCTCGCGTTGAAGCGACTCGATACCTTGTTGGGCGAGGGCATCACCACCCTGGAAATCAAGTCAGGCTACGGCCTGGATGTAGAAACCGAAATGCGGATGCTGCGCGTCGCCCGCCGACTGGGCGTCGAGCGCGCCGTGGATGTCGTCACCACCTACCTCGGCGCTCACACCTTTCCGCCCGAGCACAAGGATAACCACCCAGCCTATATAAAGTTGATCTGCGAACAGGCCCTGCCCACCATCGCCCGCGAACAACTGGCGGACGCCGTCGATGCGTTCTGCGAGGGCATTGCCTTTTCGGTGGCTGAGACCGAGCAGGTGTTCATCGCCGCCAAGGCCCATGGCCTCCCCATCAAGCTCCATGCCGAACAACTTTCCAATTCAGGCGGCGCCAAGCTTGCCGCCCGCGCCCTTGGTTTGCGCGACCGTGGTCAAATCGCTGTCGGCCTCAAGGCCGACCTGGCGCTGTGGGATGCGGACCGCCCCGGCGATCTGGCCTATCCCCTGGGCTTCAATCCGCTGGCCGCCGTCATTCGCAATGGCGAACTTGTCCGGGGGGAGCTGCGATGATCCCGCTCTATGCCCGTATCAAGGATCACATCACCGCGCAAATCCGCAGCGGCGCACTGGCTGCGGGTGCCCGGGTGCCCTCCGAGAACGAACTTGTGGAAAGCTTCGGCATCAGCCGCATGACCATCAACCGGGCTTTGCGCGAACTCACCTCCGAGGGCTATGTCGCCCGCATTCCCGGTGTCGGCACCTTTGTCAGGGAGCAACCCGCCCGCGCCAGCCTGATGGAACTCTGCGATATCGCCGAGGAGATAGCGGCGCGAGGTCATGCTCATTCCTCGCGCATCATCTCGAAGCGAGGCATAAAAGCCACAGCCCTGCTCGCCGAAGATTTTGAGACCCAGGCGAATGCGCCGCTGTTTCATATCGTCATGGTTCATGAGGAAGATGCAGTTCCTGTGCAGCTTGAGAACCGCTGCGTCAATCCAGCCATTGTGCCGGGCTTTCTGGCCCAGGATTTCACCACCACCACACCCACCGCCTATCTGCTTGACGCAGTGCCGGTGGAGGAGCTTGAGCACACGGTGGAGGCTGCCTTGCCAACACCCGAACAGCAGCGGCTTCTGGACATCGGGGCCGACGAGCCCTGCCTGATCCTGCATCGCCGCTCCTGGAGCGGCGGCAAAGTCGTCACAGTCGCCACCTTCACCTATCCAGCCAGCCGCTATTCCCTCTACAGTCGCCACAAGATCAGTGCCCGAGGCACAATCGGGCAATGAGCAGGCGGACATCGCATGATTTGCCCTTCCCCCGCGAGGGGGGGAAGGAAAACGATCAGGAGACGCGCTATCTCGACACGCAGCATGATGCCGGACGTTATAGGAAATGACTCGTTCGCCATCCTCCCACGAAGGGCTAATGCATGCACACATCTTTTCAACCACCATACAAACTGGCGGGTTTCCTTTTTTCCCTCTCATTTGGGAGGGTGAGGGCACACCGGAGCCAGTCAATCGGGCGCGGTATCCCCTCATCTTCCCGTCGCAAAGAAGGGCGACGGTCCCCTTCTTCTCCCAGGGGAGAAGAGAAGAAGGCAAGTCACGCCCGCACAAGATGAGTAATTCCCTTAGCACGAAGGGGGAGGTGTCGCACGAAGTGCGACGGAGGGGGCCTTGATCATGGAGGCCGGAGCTTGGCCCAAGGCCCCCTCCGTCATGCCTCGCATACCACCTCCCCCTTCGTGGGAGGATGATAAAGGTCAAATTTCCAGATCAAAATGATGCAGTGTGCGAAAACTCACAGAACTTACTTGAGACCTCCCCCAAAGTGTATTTGCAATGCATCGCGAGTCTGGATCTCGCAGTTTCAATGGGGGCACAGTCCCGTTGAAATCAGACCGCGATCTTGCGTGGGGAGGTGGCTACAAGGCCCCCTCGGCTGCCTCCCCAATCATTTCCCGCCTCAGTGCCGGAAGTGGCGAATTCCCGTAAACACCATGGCCAGGCCCGCATCATTGGCGGCCTTGATCACGTCTTCGTCCTTGATCGAGCCGCCAGGCTGGATCACCGCTGTGGCGCCAGCGTCCACGGCCTGCAGCAGGCCATCGGCAAAGGGGAAGAAGGCATCAGACGCCACCACCGAGCCTTTGACCGCCTCGCCTCCCTTGAGCGCGGCAATGCGGGCTGAATCAACCCGCGACATTTGGCCAGCGCCAATGCCAACCGTGGCTCCGTCCTTCGCGTAGATGATGGCATTGGATTTCACATGCTTGGCCACCCGGAAGGCAAAGCGCAAGTCCGCCAGCTCCTGCGCTGTGGGCTCGCGGCTGGTGACCGTCTTCAGCGTAAGCGTATCAACAGTGGCATGGTCACGGGTCTGCGCCAGAAAGCCACCAGCGATGCTCTTGATGGTGACAGCGGAATGATCCGCCGCGGCCAGTCCGTCAACAATGAGCAGGCGCAGGTTCTTCTTCTCCGCGACTATGGCAATGGCGTCATCGTCAGCACCGGGGGCGACGATGACTTCGGTGAAAATTGCGGTGATGTCCCGGGCCGTGGCGGCATCAAGGGTTCGGTTCAGTGCCACAATGGCGCCAAAGGCGCTGGTGGGATCGCAGCGCAAGGCCTTGTGGTAGGCCTCGCTGAGTGTGGCGCCAATGGCCACGCCGCAAGGATTGGCATGCTTGATGATGACGCAGGCCGCATCGCTGAATTCAGCCAGACATTCGAGTGCCGCGTCCGTATCATTGAAATTGTTGTAGGAGAGTTCCTTGCCCTGCAACTGGCGGGCGCTGGCGACGCCGGCGCGCTGATCAGCGCTGGCGTAGAAGGCTGCTTCCTGATGCGGGTTCTCGCCGTAGCGCAGGGTTTTCACGCGGCGGCCACTCAGCGTCAGATAATCCGGCAAAGAGTCATGGAGTTCGCTGTTGAACCAGCCAGCGATGGCCGCGTCATATGCGGCGGTGCGGCCAAAGGCCTTGGCGGCCAGCCTGCGCCTGGTGTTTGGCCCCGTGACTCCCATATGCGCCGCCATGTCGGCCAGCACCACCACATAGTCAGCAGGATCGACAATGACGGTAACGTAGGCGTGGTTCTTGGCGGCGGCGCGGATCATGGCGGGGCCGCCCACATCGATATTCTCAACCACCTCGTCCCATGGCGCAGCCCGCGCCACGGTCTCCTCAAAGGGATAGAGATTGACCGCGAGGAGATCGATGTCAGCAATGCCGTGTTCAGTTTGCGCGGCTGCATGGGCCGCATTGCCGCGCAGCGCCAGCAATCCGCCATGGACTTTTGGATGCAGGGTTTTTACCCGGCCATCCATGATCTCGGGAAAGCCGGTCAGCGTTGCCACATCAATGACGGTGACACCTGCATCGGACAGCGCTTTCGCCGTGCCGCCGGTTGAGATGATTTCCACACCGCGCGCCGCCAGCGCTCTGGCAAAATCAACCACGCCGGTCTTGTCAGAAACCGAAATCAGGGCGCGGCGAATGGGACTGGTCATGAGGCGTCTCCGAAAGGCAGTTGCGGGGCTTGGTCTGCATCTGCGCCAGAGCGTTGCCGCCGGTCAAGCTTGCGGAAGGCCCAATTGACTTTCGATCCCTGCCCGCGAATGACAATCTGTCGGCTGCCGCGCGGTCCCGTGCTGGAGGCCAGATAAATGCTCTCCTCCAAAGCCAGCGCGCCGCCGCGCGCCGAGAACCGCCAGCCATGCTTGTTGGGCAGGAGCAGCATGACCGAGCCGCCACTGCGATCAGCCGAGGCCTTGATGGAAGGATGCAGATGAAAGCGGATGGTGAAAGGAGTAGCGCTATCAAAGCGGTCTTCGCCGCGAAAATCGAGACCGCCCGTGGCCACAAAGAAATCGCGCTGGTGCGAGGGGGCAAGGGCCCTGACCAGTGTGCCATGGGGCGAGGTGACAGACTCAGCCTGCGCCACAGTTTTCCGTGCCTTGCCATGTTCAATAACCTCGGCGGTAGAATGCGCCGCTTTTGAGGACGCGGCCTTGCGCCACTCCGGCGAGGCGTGGGCTGGCATGCCGCAGGAGCCGACAATGCGGTGGGCCCCATCCGAGAATTCAAAGGCAAGCGCGCTGTCGCAAAGAGCAGGCTTGCCGCAATCGATGATCACAGCGCTGGCCCCTTGCGCCATCCGGGCATAACCTGAATGCGGCGCATGGGCGAGCGACCGCCCGCCCACCGTGTCATGCTTGAGGATGGCTTGCACCAAAGCCGGGCTGCTGCGCTCAACCCCCTGAAAAATCGCCAGGCCGCCATCGCCGTGGACCAGCATGCGCAGCATTGGCAGGCCACGTTCTATTGCGGCGTTGAGATCATGCGGGATGGCGATGCGCTGCGCCAGCATCGCGGCGCGCAAGGGCAGCAGATCGGCCAGAAGCTCAGCCAATGATTTGGGGCTGCGGTCCATGTGCCCGCCATCCGGCAGAATGACCTGGGGCGCCAAGGCAGCGCTGCGGGCCAGGGCTGCATCAAGAAACGCGCCGCCGCGAAACGCCAGCGACGCGGCAAGAAGCGCTGCCGCCTGTTGCAGTTGTGCGGGCTGGCCAGTTCCACGCCTGTTGCGCAAGCGCTCAGCTTCGCGGGTCACAATCTGCAGGAACTGGGTTTCAAATTCAGCGCCAGCGCCGCTCATGAGAAAGCCCGCATGCCGCGACAGCGACAGGAGCCGTTGGCAGGATGCGGCAAATGAACTTGTCTGCCGCTGCGCCTGCCAGCTGCGCAATAATCCCCGCGCAAAGGCGCGGTGCAGGGTGAGGCCGGATGCCTCAAGATGGCGAAGCCAGGCGAAGCCATGGAGTTCGTCCAGCCAGTCGGCGCTCAGGGGCGTCGCAGAAAATATCTCGGACGGCCTGACTTGGGCGCTGCGCCCGGCAAACGTGAATTGCCCATGATAAAGTTGCTGGGCGACGTCGCCGTCGCCCGGTGTCAGGACAACAATCGGAGACCCAAGGCCGGTGAAGCCTGGCGCCCGGCCCAGCGCCCATGATTTCACCGCAGCGAGATGACGAAACATTCCCGCCAGATCGCCAAATGTTCTGTTGCGCCCGGTCATGGCGGGTAGTCTGGGCAGGGCAGGTTAAGGACTTGTTAATGGTTTTCAGAAGGCTTTGCTTAACCGTGCTGCAAAGAACCCATCCAGGCCAGCCTGGCCGCCGATGCTCATGAATGGCAAAGTGCGGAGTGTTCCCTGCGGAGTGATCATATGCGCCTCGATGCCGCATTCACCGGCGGTGATCGGCGCGATTCTGAACGCGGGGTTTGCAGCCAGGAAGCCATCAATCTGGCGCTCGCCTTCCTGGGGCTCCAGAGAACAGGTGCAATAGACCAGCAACCCGCCGGGCTGCACCAGCGTTGCCGCATGGGCCAGCATCCTGGCTTGCAGGGCAATGAGACCAGCGATTTGTGTTGCGGTTTTGAGGTAGGGCAAATCCGGGTGCCGTCTTATGGTGCCGGTTGAGGAGCAGGGCGCATCGAGAAGAACGGCGTCGAACTGGCCGGTCATGGCCAGCACATCGCTGACGACAACTTCAGCTGCGAACTTCGCCCGCTTGAGATTGTCGCGCAGGCGCTCCAGGCGGATGGCGGAATTATCGACGGCGGTGACTGTGGCGCCCGCCGCGCAGAGTTGCAGGGTCTTGCCGCCGGGAGCGGCGCAGAGATCGACAGCGGTCTTACCCTTGAGTTCGCCCAAAAGTTTGGCCGGGATGGCGGCAGCTGCGTCCTGCACCCACCAGGCGCCGTCATGAAAGCCGGGGAGATTTTCAATGGCCCCCTGGGTCTTGTCGAGGCGGATGCTGCCGGTCGGCAGCAGGGTTCCCTGCAGGCCGCTGCCGGTGATGTCGATGGCTGGCTCCAGCATATGGGCGGCGGCGATTCTGTGCGCGGTCTCCACCCCGTAAGATTTGGACCAGCGCTGCCACAGCCAATCGGGTGTATTGAGGCGGGGGCCATCGGAACCTTTGAGTTTTTCTTGGCCTCCCACCGCGATTTTGCGCAGCACAGCGTTGATCAGACCGGAGAAATGCGTGGCGTTGGCATCAGCCTTGGCGAGGCGAACCGAGACATCAATGGCGGCATGGGCGGGTGTATCCAGAAACAAAAGCTGTGCGGCACCCAGCATCAGGATGAGGGCGGCGCTGCCGGACTTCCTCGGCAGGGGCTTGGCGAGGAAGACCGCGATGACCGCGTCGATCTCGCCCCGGTGGCGCAGCGTTGTGAGCACCATCGCCATGAGAAAGCCCCGGTCGCGGGGGGCCAGTTCAGGCAGGGCATCAAGGGCGTCATCAACCGACACACCCTCATTCAGCACTTGGTTCAGCGCTGCAACCGCAAGGCCGCGGACGATCACCCCCAGGGTCCGCGGCGTGTGGGCTTGGCAGGCTGGCCCGTCCCCAGGGCCTGAAGTGCGGCGATGCGGTTTTCTGTGGCGGGGTGGGTTGAGAAGAGATTGTCCATGCGCTGGCCTGAAAGCGGATTGATGATGAAAAGATGCGCCATCGCCGGGTTGGCTTCCGCAGCAGGGTTCTCGATCCTGTGGGCTGCATTGGAGATTTTGGCAAGGGCGGACGCAAGTGCTGCGGGGTTGCCGGAGATTTCCGCGCCGCCGCGGTCAGCGATATATTCGCGGGTGCGGGAGATTGCCATCTGCACCAGCATGGCGGCCAGGGGGGCCATGATCATCAAGGCGATGGACCCTATGGCGCCCATGGGATTGTTGCGGTCGCGCCCGCCAAAGAACATGCCGAAATTGGCCAGCATGGAAATGGCCCCGGCAATGGTCGCGGTCATGGTCATGATGAGAGTGTCGCGGTTTTTCACATGGGCGAGTTCGTGCGCCATGACCCCGGCCACCTCGTCGGGGGTGAGCATTTTCAAAAGCCCGGTGGTGGCGGCCACGGCGGCGTTTTCCGGGTTGCGACCGGTGGCGAAGGCATTGGGCTGGGGATTGTCCATGAGATAGACCTTGGGCATGGGGAGGCCGCCCCGCCTGGCCAGGGTTTCGATCATGTCATAAAATTCCGGAGCCGTGCTCCGCTCAATCTGGCGGGCCCCCTGCATCCGCAGCACCATCTTGTCGGCGTTCCAGTAGGTGAAAACATTCATGCCCGCCGCCACGAGAAATGCCACGACCATGCCGGTCTGGCCGCCAAGCAAAAAGCCTACCGCCAGAAACAGCCCGGTCATGGCTGCCAGAAGCAGCCCGGTGCGCATGGTGTTCATGTTTTCTCCTTGATCAATCAGCCTGACCCGCCCCATATGATGCGCATGGCCACTCTCGACAAGACCCCGGAGGCGCTGCGAGCCCTTGCAGAAGCGGCAGCCCGCCGCAAGCAGGCGGCACCCAGCCCCAAGGAACACGGCGGCCCAGAGGGCCCCGAGCCCACGCGCTATGGCGACTGGGAGAAAAAAGGCATTGCCAGTGATTTTTGACTTGGACCAGATGCAGGACGGTGCGCGCTGGTACGGACAGAAAAGAGTTGGAGGAGAAGTCCCCGCCTCCGGGTGTTTCCTGAAGATGCGCGACGGGATGCGGGCCGCGAACTGGTCAGGGTTCAGGAGGGCCGCGACCCTGTGGACTGGAAGCCGATGCCTGGCATTGGCAAGGGTGTCCGCGAGATCAGGGTTTCGGACAGGCCTGGTGAGTTCCGCGTGATCTATGTGGCGAATGTCGGCACCTCAATTTTCGTGCTGCATTCCTTCCACAAGAAAACACAGAAGACACCCAGGCGCGATATTGACCTGGCGCAGGCGCGCTTTCGCCAGATTGGAAAGGAGTGACACCATGGAATATGAGAAATTCGAAAATGTGTGGTTGGCGCTGGAGGCCAATGAGGCGGACGTCATCAACATGACTCTGCGCTCCGACTTGATGACCAGCATTGAACGCAGCGTGGCCGCGTGGAACCTCCCCCAAGCCGAAGCCGCGAAGCGCCTTGGCATCACCCGCCCGCGCCTCAACGATCTGCTGCGCGGCAAAATCAGTAAATTCAGCCTGGACGCGCTGACCACGCTGGCAACGCGCGCCGGATTGACGGTGAAGATGAGTGTCAGGAAGACGGCGGGAAAACAGGCGGCTTGAGGTGTCGTAGATTGAATGCACTGTCACCGGAACTGGGGTTTGAGTTTTCGCCAGCTTCCTTATCGGCTATTTACCAGAGGGTGCGTATTGACGCCTCGCGCTGCCAAAATCGCCGGGCTGCGGCGTCGGTGAATTCCTTGTCCAGCGCAACCACTCCATCTTCTGGCCCAATGCCGGCTTTTTCAAGAAGTTTCTGAGCGGGCTGGTTGTGGCCGATGGCTTTCAGGTGCGCGAAGGCATCCATGACCCATTGGACTGCGGCGGCCTCCCTGGTCAGCGTTTCCGCGCCTTCTTCGGAGAGCACCAGGGCGACGGCGTCGAAAAGCTGCGAGGGTGAGCCGGCCAATTGGCCATCTGCCTTTTGCATTTTGCTATCTGACAGTTTTGCCCCCGCGATCCGGGAAGCCACGATAAATGTTGTCCCGCCCGCGCTTTCGACCGACTTTACAACTTGATCCAATTCGCTGCGCTTGGCCCCGTCACAAATCAGTACGCCTACCTTCCGGCCTTTAAGGGTGTTGATCATGTTGGCATGAATACTGAGCGCGGACGAGGCCGCCAGATCGACAGGGGCGCGCGCTGCAGACGATTTTTTTGGCAGCGCCATGCCCAGGCCATCTGCCACGCGCCGCGCCAGATCTTCGTCAACATTCCGCAAATTGGCGACCATGCGTGGTGGAACCTGCTCCAGACCGACTTTGGAGAGCTCAAATACAAATGATGACGCGATGTGGGCCTGTTCAGCCGGTTGCTGGGATATCCAGAACAACCGGGCCTGACTGTAATGGTCGGCGAAAAGTTCGGCCCGCACCCGCAGCTTGTCGCCTTGTTCATAATTAAGCGCTGTGCCCCTGAACGCGGCAAAACCGGTGACGGGACATTCACGCGGGCCCCCTGCTTCCCCATGGGCTGCCAAACTGTTGGGCTCATAGTTGGCCCGGCCCTTTGGCACCTGCATCTGCATTTGGCCGTCGCGCTGGAAATTCATCACTGGGCATTTGGGCGCATTGATGGGCAACTGGTGGAAGTTGGCTGTGCCAAGGCGCGACTTCTGGGTATCCAGATAACTGAACAGCCGCCCCTGCAGCAGTGGGTCATTGGTGAAGTCAATTCCGGGCACAATGTTGGCGGGGCAATACGCCACTTGCTCAGTCTCGGCGAAGAAATTGTCAGGGTTTCGGTCGAGGACCATGCGGCCGACCTTGCGCAAAGGGCAGACTTCTTCGGGAATGAGCTTGGTGGCGTCGAGAACATCGTAAGGTTGTGAATAAGCGAAATCTTCGTCGAAAATTTGCAGGCACAACTCCCAGACCGGAAAATCCCCTGTTGCAATCGCGTCATGAAGATCACGGCGGTGATAGTCATTGTCGGCCGCCTGCAATTTCAGCGCCTCATCCCAAACAGTTGACTGGAGGCCCTGCACAGGTTTCCAGTGGAACTTCACAAATGAAGATTTGCCAGCCTCATTGACCAGCCTGAAAGTGTGTACGCCGAAGCCTTCAATCATGCGGAGCGAGCGGGGAATGGTGCGGTCCGACATGGCCCACATCAGCATGTGGGTACTTTCCGGCATCAGGCTCGCCCAATCCCAAAACGTGTCGTGGGCCGATCCTGCCTGAGGATAACCCCGGTCCGATTCCATCTTGACCGCATGCACCAGATCGGGGAATTTCACCGCATCCTGGATGAAGAAAACCGGGATATTGTTGCCCACGAGATCCCAATTCCCCTGCTGGGTATAGAATTTAACCGAAAACCCGCGAACATCGCGCGGCGTATCCACCGACCCCGCCCCTCCCGCGACTGTCGAAAACCTGGTGAACACTGGCGTTTTTTCGCCTGCCCGCTGAAAAAGGTCAGCCTTGGTGATTTCGCGGAGGGAATCGTAAAGCTCAAAATAGCCGTGTGCCGCAGACCCCCGCGCATGGACAATACGTTCGGGTATCCGTTCATGGTCGAAATGAAATATCTTCTCGCGAAGGACAAAATCCTCCAGCAGTGTGGGCCCCCGCGCTCCACTTTTCAGGCTATTCTGGTTGTCTGATATGCGAATGCCTTGATTGGTCGTCAGATGGGCCTCTGCCGCGTGAGAAGACTTGCCGGGAACTTGCTGGTGCGTCTCACCGCCTTCCCCCAGTTTTGTTTCAAACTCGCTCTTTGGTGAAGCCATGACCGGTCCCTCCTGGTGTTATTAATCCAGACTAAACCGAGCGAACGACAGAATAGTTCCTTAGTTCCCAGATGAAATATTCAATCGAACCGCACTGGCATTGCAACACCATTGCCTCTTGACGGAAAGAAAGTTTGTTCATATTATGTTCCATTCGCTTGTGGGTTGAGGCCTTCGCCATCATGCAGATTACGGCCCGTTCAGAACCTCTTCACACAAGTCCACTAAATCAAGACTGGGCCTTGCGCTTGCGGTTGAGTTGCTAGCAAACTGGTCAGGAAACG
>JANOTU010000006.1:0-10417 GCA_031416515.1 Hyphomicrobiales bacterium | reverse complement strand
GATTTGGGTTGTGATCGAGCAGGGCGCGGGCCGCAATCAGAAAGCCTGGTGTGCAGATGCCGCATTGCAGCGCTGCGTGCTCGATGAATTTCCGCTGCAGGGGATGGAGCTTGTCGCCCTCGGCCATGCCCTCCACGGTTTCAATCTCGCGGCCTTCAGCTTCTGCGCCGAGCACCAGGCAGGAGCAGACGAGGCGGCCATCGAGGGTGACACTGCAAGAGCCGCAATCGCCGGTGCCGCAGCCTTCCTTGGCGCCCGTCAGCCCCACGCGGTTGCGCAGGACATCAAGTAGCGTCTCATCGGTTTCGCAGATGAAATCGACAGCGTCGCCGTTAATCGTGGTTGAAATCTTGACCGACATTATTTCCCTCCTGCGCGCGCAAACGCGATTTTGGCGGCGCGCTTGGCAAGCACGGCTGCGACCTTGGTTCTGAATTCGATGGTTCCACGCTTGTCGTCAATGGGGCGACAGGCGGCAGAGCAGGCTGCCCCCAGTTTTTCCAAAGCCGCATCTTCAAGCTTGGTGCCGATAATCGCCTTGGCGGCGGCGGGCACCAGAAGCACGGTGGGAGCAACAGCGCCGAGCGAAACACGGGCTTCCTTCACCACACCCTTGGCATCAAGGCTGAGGCTGATGCCAGCGCTCACCACGGCGATGTCCATTTCCGTGCGGGGAATGAAGCGGAGATAAGCATCACCGGATTTGGCGGGGCGCTTCGGCAGCAGAATGGCCTCGACCAACTCGCCCTTTTTCAACGAATTCTTGCCCGGCCCAATGGCAATGAGTTCAACCGGCACGGTGCGCTTGCCCTTGGGGCCAACAATCTGCGCCTTGGCGCCAGCCGCCACCATGGCGGGCACACTGTCTGCCGCTGGCCCCGCATTGCACATATTGCCAGCGATGGTGCAGCGCCCTTGAATTTGTTTGGAGCCAATCAGGTTTGCAGCTTCCACCACACCCGGCCAGGCTTTGATCAAAGCCTTGTTCTCGCCGAGCGTGGCGCAGGACACAGCAGCGCCGATTGACCAGCCCGTGGAGGTCTTCTTTACCCCATGCAGGGCCTTGATTCGCTTGATGTCGACCACAAGGTCAGGCTCGATATAGCCCCCCTTCATGCGCACCAGCAGGTCCGATCCCCCCGCCAGCACATAAGCGCTGCCCTTGGCCTTCGCCAGCAAGGCCACCGCCGCCTTGGTCGTCTCCGGTGCTTGATATTGCATTGTTCCACCCTTGTTGATTGTCGGGAGCCATTTTGGGCCATGGCAGGAAAGAGGTCAACTGAAAGAAGCGCCATCCGGGCATGGCTCCACCGCTTGTGGCTCCGGTTATGCCGGCGACCGGGGGAGGAGGAAGCGAAGGGATGCGCGGGCGCTCACCTTTGCGGTAATGCCGGTTTGCTAATCCGGAGAAATAGTGGCGCTGGAAAGCGCCCGCGCGCAGCTTTTTGTCGTCGTTCATATCCAACGTGGCAGGATTGGATTGATCCAAGTCCGGGAAAGGCAAGTAATGGACCGAAAAGCCAAGGGGCGGATCAGTGAGGAGACCTTCGACGATTTCCTCAAGAGCCAGAATATGCTCGATGAAGCGGAGGAGGTTGCCATCAAGCGCGTGCTCGCCTGGCAGATTGCCGAGGCGATGAAAGAGCAAGGCATCACCAAAACCACCATGGCCAACGCGCATGCACACTGACCGCCGCCAGATCGACCGCCTGCTTGATCCGAACAACCCCTCCCTCACCCTCAGCACATTGCGCCGCGCCGCAAGCGCTGTCGGACGCAAGCTGCACATCGAATTGGCGTAATTTCCAGCGGCAACTCGCCGCTGGTAATTTGCGCCCTTCCGCATTATGTCTCAGCCAAATCGAAAGGCACACTTCCCATGGCCATGGCCGCCGCTGACATTGAACGCTTCATCAAGGACGCCCTGCCCGGTGCCATGGTGGAAATCCGCGATCTCGTGGGCGACGGCAACCATTATGCGGCAAGTGTTGCGTCCACTGCCTTCAAGGGCAAATCGCGGGTCCAACAGCACCAGATGGTCTACGCGGCGCTTAAAGGCCGCATGGGTGGTGAGCTGCACGCGCTCCAACTCCAAACCATCATTCCAGAAAACTAGCCCGTGAACGACACACTCGAAAATGCACTCTTGATCGTGGCATTGGTCATCTTGATCGGCTTTCCATGGTGGCAAGCTACACGCAAGAAGAAAGAACCCAAGCCTGACAAATGGAGTTCTTCCCACAATCCACCAGGCGACAGCGGCGTAACAATTTCTGGAGTTGATCCCGTGGATTAAATTGTATTGCCAATTGCAATGTTCATTTACCAATCGACTAGACATAAGTGAGGACCAAAATGACTGACATCGCCACATGGATCGACAATGAAGTGAAGACCAACGACGTGGTGCTCTTCATGAAGGGAACGCCTGAGCAGCCGGGCTGCGGCTTTTCAGGCCGCGCCACCCAGGTGCTCAGCCATCTCGGCGTGCCCTTCAAGGGCATCAATGTATTGGAATCCAATGATCTCCGCCAGGGCATCAAGGACTACACCAACTGGCCCACCGTGCCGCAGCTCTACATCAAGGGCGAATTCGTCGGCGGCTGCGACATCATGATGGAAATGTTCCAGTCGGGCGAACTCAAGCAGATGATGACGGAAAAGGGCGTGGGCTGACCATCTTCTTGCCCTTCCCCCCTCGTGGGGGAAGGTGGCGGTGCGCCGCAGGCGCAACGTCGGATGAGGGGGCGGTTCAGCGAGTTCAGGAGGCTGTGGGACTCGCTGAACCGCCCCCTCATCCGGCGCGTCCCGCGCCACCTTCTCCCGCGAGGGGAGAAGGGAGAAAAATTACATGAGCACCCGCGCCCTTGCCATCCTCGCCCTGCTCCTCACCATGATTCTCTGGGGATCAGCGGCGGTGTTTCTGCGGACGCTTGCACTCTCGCTTTCACCGGAAAACTCGCTGGCCCTGCGCAATGCGATTTTCATTCCGATCAATATTGCCGGGCTGGCTCTGTTCGGCACATGGCGCATCAGGCGCGAACATTGGCGGCCGTTTCTGATCGCGGGGCTGGTTGGCATGGGGGGCTATAGCTGGTTCGTCAATGCCGGCTTTGCGCTGGTGCCCGCTGGCCTTGGCACCATCATCAACATGGCGCAGCCGATCATGATCGCGCTGCTGGCCTGGGCAATTTTGCACGAGAAGCCCTCGCCGTGGATCTGGCTCGGCGTCGGCGTGGCCATAACTGGCGCTGTGGTGCTGTTCTGGGATGACATCACAGCGGCAGTGCCATTGCGCGGTGTCATCTTCCTTCTCATCAGTTGCGCAGGCTGGGCGGTGTACGCGATTTACGCCAAGCCGCTGCTGCAAAGTTATGACACGTTCACGGTCACAGCCGTCACCATCCTGATCGCCGCCCCCATGCTGATTGCGGCAGCCTCGGAACCGCTGCCGGTGCTGGCGGCCCGCCTCAGTCTTCGGCAATGGCTGGAAATTCTCTATCTGGTCGTTCCCTGCGGCATCCTCGGAGTCATGATGTGGAACTACGGCGCCAAGCATCTGTCGAGCGCTGCCACGGGCTCATTTCTTTATTTGATCCCGGTTATCGCCGTCATCTGCGGCGCGCTCATGCTGGATGAACCCATCACCGTCAATATCCTCATGGGGGGAGCGCTGATTCTTGCAGGGGTCGCCGCCGCGCAATTCGGGCCTGCCATGCAAAGAATGCTGTTTGTGACGGTGCCCAAATGAGTCTATCTGCGCCGATGATCACCCGCGCCGTGCCATGGTATTTCCTCCCTGCTGTCGTCATTGTTTCGGGCTGCCTTGTGGCCATGGTCAATTTCGGCGTGCGCTCCAGCTTCGGCCTGTTCACTGCGCCCATTTCAGAAGCCCATGCCTGGCCCCGTGAGGTCTTCAGCTTCGCCATGGCGGCGCAGAATTTGCTGTGGGGCATCGCCACGCCCATCGCTGGCGCGCTGGCGGACCGGTTCGGCGCCGCTCGTGTGCTTATGGTCGGCGCTGTCCTCTATGCGCTGGGGACAGCGCTGATGGCCTATGCCGATGGCCCGGTGCTGTTCACCATGGGCGGCGGCATTCTGGTGGGCATCGGTGTGGCGCTTTCTTCTTTCGGCATTGTCATGGCGGCGCTGGGGCGCATTGTGCCGCCGGAAAAGCGCTCCTGGGCCTTCGGCATCGCCACGGCTTCCGGGTCTCTGGGCCAATTCATCTTTGCGCCATTGGGGGGCGCTCTGATATCGGCCTATGGCTGGCAGGCCGCACTTCTGGTGCTTGCCGCTTCCACATTGCTGATCATCATCTTCGCCGTGCCGCTCATGGTGCAGAACACCAGCGGCAGCAAGGCCAGCGCCGGCGAGGCTGATCTCACCCTGCGCCAGGCCATCGGCCAGGCCTTCGGGCACCGGTCCTACATGCTCCTGGCAGCGGGCTTCTTTGTCTGCGGCTTCCAGCTTGCCTTCATCACCGTGCATCTGCCGCCCTATCTCGGCGAACACGGCATCAGCCAAGAAATCGCCGGCCTCGCCATGGGCGCCATCGGACTGTTCAATGTGGTGGGGTCTTATTCAGCGGGCATTATCGGCGGCAAATACAGCAAGCGCATTCCCTTGAGCATCATCTATCTGCTGCGCTCCTTGCTTGTCACCGGCTTCATCCTGCTGCCGATCACGCCAGTGACCACCTTCATTTTTACCGCTACCATCGGCCTGCTGTGGCTCTCCACCGTGCCGCTCACCATGGGCCTTATCACCGTCATGTTCGGCACGCGCTATATGGCGACACTTTATGGCTTCGTGTTCCTCAGCCACCAGTTGGGCTCGTTCCTCGGCGTGTGGCTGGGGGGAAGGCTTTATGACCAGTTCGGCTCCTATGATCCGGTGTGGTGGATGGGTGTGGCGCTCGGCGTTTTTGCAGCGCTGGTGCATCTGCCGATCCGCGAAGAGGCCGCACCCAAACTCGCCCTGGCATGAGCCATCGTCTGGCCATCGGATTTTTCGTCAGTGTGCTGATGATTTGGGCCGTGGTGATGGCCGTGCTGATGCGCCAGGCCGCGCTGCCGCCAGATGCCTCCGGCACCATGCTGGCGGTGTTTGAGCCCGGTGCCAGCGATGACGCCATCTTCGCCGCAATCACCCGCGCCAAAGCCCAACCCATCCGCCCCACGGCGTTTGGCTTCATCTGGATCGTCGCGGGCGATGAAGCGGGCCTCGCTGGCCGCCTCACACAGGAAGGCGCCATCGGCGCCTACCGTGAACTCCCCATCAGCCCCACCATCGCTGGATGCTTTGCGCTGGCAGACGCCAAGGTGGCGAGCCTGCTGGCGCCTTAGCAGCACTCCCGTCCGACGACTGCCAGCGCAGCTTTAATGCTCCGTTCACGGACTTGTCTCATGCTGGGGAACAGGATACTCATAAGGACTGCGGCGCAAGGGAGAACTGACATGCCTGACAGGGATTTTGAGAACCAAATGCGGGGCTGGAGCCTGACCACAGCGGAGATCATGTACCGAATGCCGGATCACCGCAGCCTGCTGCAAGCCTATATCTGGCAGGATTATGATCATGCCCCGGAATTTCCGCGGCTGATCAAGTTTCTCGATTTCTGGTCGCACAATCTCGATGGGCCGCTGGCCTCGGTGCGGGTGGCTCATGCCAGCATTCTCCGGCCCCTGGAGCTGCGCCACATCGCCCATGAGTGGCACCTGCACTGAAACGAAAACGGCAGGGAAATCCCTGCCGCTGCGATTGCCATGGCTCGCGGGGTCTTAACGCGAATAGTATTCCACAACGAAGTGCGGTTCCATCTGCACGGGGTACGGCACGTCCGAAAGCGCTGGCACACGAATGAGCTTCGCTGTCATGGCGCTGTGGCTGTACTCCACATAATCCGGCACATCGCGCTCGGCCAATTGGGTTGCTTCGAGAACGATTGGCAGGTCCTTGGCTTTGGGTGAAAGCTCAAGCTGATCGCCAGCCTTGATGCGCATGGAAGCGATGGTCACACGCCTGCCATTCACCTTGACATGGCCGTGGCTGACAAACTGACGCGCGGCGAAAATCGTCGGCACAAACTTGGCGCGGTAGACGATCACATCAAGGCGGCGCTCCAGAAGGCCGATCAGATTCTCCGAGGAGTCGCCCTTCATGCGGGTTGCCTCGACATAGACCGAGTGGAACTGGCGCTCGGAAATGTTGCCGTAATAACCCTTGAGCTTCTGCTTGGCTTTCAACTGAATGCCGTAGTCCGAAAGCTTGTTCTTGCGGCGCTGGCCGTGCTGGCCGGGGCCATATTCGCGCTTGTTCACCGGGCTCTTGGGACGGCCCCAGATGTTTTCGCCCATGCGGCGGTCGATCTTGTGCTTGGCTGGTTGGCGCTTTGTCATTACGGTCTCCAAAAGAGTTTGATGGAACCTACCCTCCTCGGCGCTGGTTTCCCAGCCGACAGAACCCTGGGGTTCACGGGCAAGCAAACAAGGGGCCGTCATGGCCCCAAGTTGAGGTGGCCTATAGGGGAGCAATCTGCCCCTGTCAAACCGGCATATCGAGAATGGCGGGGATGGGGAAACCCAGCCTGGCATAGGCGCCAAGCGAATCACTGCCCGCCGTTGTCAGCAGCACGGTGCCGTGGGCAGGAACCAGGAGCCTCGCCTCATGCAGCGGCGCCTTTTCCAGAATATCCGCAGCACGGCGCGCAATCGCGGGGGCCGGATCAATATAACTCACCTCCCAGGGCGCCACCTTCAGGATGTCTTCAACCAGCAGCGGATAATGCGTGCAGCCCAGAACCACAATGTCAGTGCGCTTGTTCTGGTATTTGCGATAGACCGGCTCAATTTCCTGGCGCAGCTCCTCAAGGTCCACCGGCTGACCCTTGAGCTTCTCCTCCGCCATCTCCGCCATGCGCCTGGCCCCGCGCAAGATGACCTTGCAATGCGAGGCGTGGGTCTTGATCAACGCATGGGTATAATCGCGGCTCACCGTGCCAGGTGTTGCCAGCACCCCGATGACGCCGGATTTCGTCTGTTCGCCCGCCGGCTTGATGGCGGGCACCGTACCCACAAACGGCACTGCGAATTTCGCCCGCAATGCGCTGAGCGCAATGGTCGAGGCCGTATTGCAGGCGACGACAACAATGTGCGGGTCAACATGGGCAATCAATGCGCCCATGACGTCTGCAATCCGGGCGGTGAGCGCATCCTCCGCCCACGGACCATAGGGGAACCCGGCATTGTCGCCTGCATAAACCAAATGGGCATGAGGCAACTGCGCAGAAACAGCCCGCGCCACCGTGAGGCCGCCCATGCCGGAGTCAAAAAGCAGAATGCGAGGCGTGGTCATGGCTTTGCCTTTCCTCCCCCCGTTGCGGGGGAGGTGTCATGCGCAGCATGACGGAGGGGGGCCTTGCCACGAGTTCCACGCCGCGTGGCAAGGCCCCCTCCGGCGCTTCGCGCCACCTCCCCCGCGAGGGGGGAGGAAAGAAAAGACTGCCCTGTCACTTCGGCTCCTCCTTCCCCCGCTCATGGGTACGGGTCAGTGATGAGACCATGCCGCGCAGGCTGCGCACTTCCTGCTCTGTAAGCTCGGCTCTCCCATAAAGATTGCGGATGTTGCGCAGCATGGTGGGCTTCTTTGGTGCTGACTTGAAAAAACCTGCCGCATCAAGCTCGCGCTCCAGGTGATCGAAAAACCCGTAGAGTTCCTCCTTGGTGGCTGGCCGCGAATCCTGCGTCTGCAAGCCTGGCCCGGAGAGCGCTGCCAACTGGTGCGTCCTCTGCCCCAGAGTTTCCGCCTGCTCTTTGTACCATTCATAGCCCATCAGCAGCACAGCCTGGGCGATGTTGATCGAAGCAAAAGCTGGATTGACGGGCGCTGTCACAATCACGTCGGAAATCGAAATCTCGTCATTGTTGAGGCCGTAGCGCTCTCGGCCAAACAATATGGCCACCCTGTCGCCCCGCGCCACCCGTGCCCGCATGTCATGGCCCGCCTGTTCTGGCGTGATCACTTCCTTGGTCATGCCGCGCGGGCGCGCCGTGGTTGCATAAACATACTGAACATCCAGCAGGGCTGAAGCCAGATCATCAAACACCGTGGCCCCCTCAATGATCCAGTTGGCACCAGAAGCCGCCGTCACCGCCCGCTCATTGGGCCAGCCATCGCGCGGACTGACAATGCGCAGCTCATGCAGGCCGAAATTCGCCATGGCGCGGGCCGACGTGCCGATATTCTCCCCCAATTGCGGATGCGCCAGCACCACAATAGGTGCCGGCCCCAAAACCTGATTGCGCGTCTTGTCGGTGCCTGCCATGACTTGGGAGATAGCGAAGTTGCAGGCGGTGCGCCAGCCTCGCCCATCCTGCATCTCAGGCTTTTTCCCCCGTGCCCAGAAACACCGCGCGCCCCAATCGCACTTCTTATTTTCGTATTTCGAACGGTGAGAGCCCCCGGGTGTTTTCATTTATAATGAGGCGTCGCATCAAGGGTGGCGAGGCGCGCTGGGCGCAATCTGGTCTTTCGCAGAGTCGGCAGTTGATACCGATGGGAGTCGCGTCGCGGGACTTCAAGTCGAGGCCTCGACTGTAAACCAGTTGATTTGCGTATTTCAGATCACAACCAAGTCCAATCACGAATTGCGCGCCAAGGTCTCCCCATGGCGTCGCGCGGCGCTGCACCGTCCTGGAAATTGAAAACCATTTTGTGCCCTCCGGCATTTCAACAATATCTCGTTCAACTGAACCGGGATTGCGAAAGGCGCTGTGAATATTCCAACGCGCACAAGTGCCACCAAAGCGTGAAAAAGGAAATGAACCAGAAGAAAATCTTTTCGATACATTTCCCGCCGCATCAACGCGAATCATGAAAAATGGAATGCCGCGTTTTGCTGGCCGCGCAAGAGTGGTGAGGCGGTGCGCAACCTGTTCAAAGCCCGCAGAAAACCGGGCGCACAATATATCGAGGTCGTAAGCATTGCTTTCGGCGGCATCAAAGAATGCCGTGTAGGGCATCATGAGCGCAGCAGCAAAATAATTACACAGCGTAATACGCGCGAGCTTCTGGGGCTGAGACTCAGCAGCACCAACTTTTTGGCTCAGACTGTCCAACTCATCGCTTGCTTCAAGCAGGCCGAGATGAAACGCAGCGTGAAATGTCCGGCTGCTGGCATCGACCAGCTCTGAAATCATCAATTTCTTTCTATGCCTGTCATAGTGGCGGAGAAGTCGCCGCATGCTGTCAAGTGTCGCAATTTGCACGGTAACGCCATGACGCGACTTCAGCCGCTCAACGATGGCCTCAAAAATACTGCCGTTCTTTGCTTGCATCTCACCGGCGATGCCTTCCGCTATCTTTTCCAACGTTGGAAAGTAATTGCCAGCACGTTCCAGGAAAATTCGGGTTTGTTCAATTGGATCGTCAGCGCCAGCTGAACGCTGGTTTTCGCCGCGCTCATCCTTGCTCGACTGTGCAGCTCCGCCGGTGTGAAATTCCCGGATCTCCATATATGAACGATAGAGACGCTTGATCGCTTCAGAAATGTCAGGGGCATCCTCGACAAGCAAACCGATTTCAGAACGCGATATCGGGGATTGCTGAAAAATCGGGTCCGAGAATATTTCTTCCATTTCAACCACTGCCCGGATTTCTTCTTCCTGCGCGAAAGAGCGGGCATCCACTGAGTAGGATTCCGAAAGCTTGATTAAAAGCTGAGCCGTGAGCGGGCGTTGATTGCGCTCAATCAGGTTAAGATAGCTAACCGAAATTCCAAGCTCCCCCGCCATCCCGCTTTGAGAAAGCCCGAGCTCGTTGCGGAGCTTGCGCACGCGCCTGCCCGCGAAGATTTTTCGTCGAGTGCTTTGATCCACGGTACACCAAAAATCGTTTTACAAATTTACAGTATCACTATTGTAAATAATTTACAATGTGACCTTTATGTTGAGTTGTCCGTCTTGTGGATGGCCAGTCAAACTCTATGTTCAATCCAGGCAGAATGCATACGCAATGCCCGAACGACTTCAAAATAGAGGAAAGGCCATGACCATAGCAGCTTTCGAAACTTTGGTTTCTCACGCGCCACAAGGCCGCTTCGACGGCATTCAAAGAAATTACAAAGTGGCCGACGTTCTCCGACTGCGGGGCTCCACCCGTATCCAGCACACGCTGGCGGAGAATGGAGCGAATCGTCTGTGGTCGCTCCTTGAAGAAGAACCCTTCATCAATGCCCTCGGCGCGCTCTCCGGCAACCAGGCCATGCAAATGGTGCGCGCTGGCCTGAAGGCGATCTATCTTTCCGGCTGGCAAGTGGCGGCGGATGCCAACGTGGCTGGCGGCATGTATCCAGATCAATCCTTGTACCCGGCCAATTCCGGCCCGGAGCTGGCCCGCAAGATCAACAAGACTTTGC
>JANOTU010000005.1:0-8167 GCA_031416515.1 Hyphomicrobiales bacterium | reverse complement strand
GGCCGCCGATGAGGCCCGCAGCCGCGACACAGCGCTGCAGCGCATGCTTGAGCAGGCCCGTGCCAACGCCCTTGCCGATGCAAGCCTGATCTGTCGCAAGCTGGCCCAGCAGCAAACAGGGCACAGGATCGGGCGGCTGGCCGGTCCGGATCGAACGCGGCAGCATTGACGGCATGATCGCGGTCGGCGCGAGGCCATAAAAGCCCATCACCAGGTTGGCTTCATGGACGACAAGCACCGCTGTAAAACCCTTCTCCTGGTTGGACAGGGCCCGCGTTTTGAGCCACCGGTCGAGCGACGGCTTGCCGCACGAGAACGCCGAGACATCATGGGCAGCCGTCAGCGGCTCAGGGCCGGAAATTGACAAATCTCAGCTCCCGGCCTTGGTGCCGCCAGCCTCCCATGGCGCGGCGCGCCGGAAGATTTCAACCATTTCCGCCGCCGGAGCCGCAGGCCCCGACAACGCCGCGAGAAAAGCCGTAAAGGCTGTGGGACTCATCCGGATGGGCAGCGTCTCCATCAGCACATCCTCTGCCGCGCGCACCGCCGCGTCGCGCACGAAATCGGTTCGGGAGCGGCCGCGCAGCGCCGCAGCGCGATCAATGATGGCAATATCGGCCCGGGGCAGCCGCATCGAAAGCGGATGCTCCTTGCGTTCAGCCGGGCCCCGCGCATGATCAATCTCCATGGCGGCCAGATAGGGCATCGTAGCGCAGTTTGCAATACATATCCCGGGGGGTGCGCACCGGAAGCCAACATGACGGGTCGGTTTCCCTCCCCCTGATATGCGAAAGCTGCTTCTCAGCTCTTCTCAACGCCCTTGAGAAATTCGTCAACATCATCGCGGCTGGGCAGGCCGTCATGGCCGCCATGGCGCGATACCGCGATGGCGCCAGCCGCAGCGCCTCTTTGCATGGCATGTTTGAGGGGCGCATCTTCCAGAAGGGCTGTCACAAAGGTCCCCAAAAAGGCATCGCCAGCGCCGACGCTGTCAACGACGGTCACGGGAAAAGCCGGCTGGTGGATGAATTCCTTGCCCCGCACCGCAATGCTGCCGGTGGCGCCCGCTGTCACCACAACCGTTTCAATATTGAAGCGCTGGGCCAGTTCAGCGGCGTAATGCGGGTTGTCCTGCCGCCCCAGCAACCGCCGCGCTTCCACGCCGTTGACAATCAGCACCGAGACACTGGCCTGCAAATCTTTCGGCAGCAGCGAAAACTCTCCCGGCGCGGGCGAGGCATTGAGCACGATGAACCGGGCCCGCCGGTGCGCCATCCGCGCCGCTCTGGTGGAGAGTTCAACGGCAAGCTCAAGCTGGAGCAGCAATGCGCCAGCCGACTCAATGACGATGCTGGCGCGCTCGATGTCTTCAACCGAGAGATTGGCGGCAGCGCCGCTGGCGATGATCGAGGAATAATCGCCCTCAGCGGAAAGCACACAGCTCACTCCCGTTCCCGCCTCCTCGTCAAAGCGCACATGCGAGATATCCACGCCCTTGGCCACCAGCGCATCGAGCAATTGCTCGCCAAAAATATCCTTGCCGAGCCTCGTGAGCACGTAGGTGGGCGTGCCAGCCAGCGCCAATTGGCAGGCTTGATTGCCGCACTTGCCGCCGGGCGACATGGAAAAGCTGCCACCGGCGATTGATTCGCCCCGCCCCGGCAGGCGGTCAGCGCTGGCGATCAGGTCCATGTGAACACTGCCGAGCACGACAGCGGTGGGGGATTTCGGTTTAAGCATCGCCATACAGCAAATTCTGCATGAGCTGTGTCGATGTCACCGCGTCCTGGTTTTTCTGGGCCGCGCGCAAGTCTGCCAGCGGCGCCCGGTCCAGAAGCCGCATCATGCGGCGCACGGTTGCAACATTGGCGGCGCACTCGCGCGAGGGGTCCGCGCGGTCCGGAAACGTATCGAAATAAATCGTCCCCGCAAAGCCGCCCTGGCGCATCTCTGCGAGGAGTTCCAGCGTTTGCCAGGGGTGGACTGATCCCACCATCAAGCCATCATCAGCAGGGCCGTAGCCATCATTGAGATGAACCCCGAAGAGCTTGCCCCGGCCAAGCGCTTGTGCGGCGGCGGCGGCGGGCTGCTCGCCCGCCATCAGCGCATGGCAGAAATCAAGCGTGACACCGAAATTGCTCAGTCCCACATCCTGCGCGGCCAGCAGCGCGTCAGACATGGAGCGGATGAGTGAAGTGCGGCGTGGATCGGATGGCTTGTATTCAACACTCACCCGCACATCCTGGCGTCTGCCCGCCACTTGCCGAAACCCTGCAATCTCCATATCCCATAGCGCGCGGTAATTCGCCTGAAACGGATAGTCATAGCCATCTGGCCCCATCCACAGGATCACATGGTCAATGCCGTTTTGCGCCGCCACATCCACCGCAGCGCAAGCCTGGGCCACAGCACGGGCGCGGTTTTTCTCACAAGGGTGCGTAAACGCCCCTTGCGCATAATCCGGCCCATCCCAGCGCAAATTCAGCGCAGTGACCCCAAGCCCCACCTCCGCCGCCGCCGCCAGAACCGCCAGATTGCCATCCGAAAAATGCTGCGGATAGTTGAGTTCAACCGCCGAGACTCCCGAAACCCTGGCCACCGCCCGCACTGCCTCCGCAGCGCTCGACCCGGAACGCCGGAAAGAATTCAGCCGTGTCGCAAAAATCTGTTCTGTGCCTGTCATTGATTCCCCCATCATTGACATCTATCAAGCCTCCCGCATAATCTCAACTGCATGATCGAGAAAGTATTTGCCGCCATCGACGCCGCCAATGCCGCCGATCCCGCAGGCCGCGCGCTGCTCTACGGCCAGCGCATGTCGGAGGCGCTGGGAGACGCCCCCGAACTCCTGCAAATCGCCGCCCGCGCCCAGCACATCGAGCGCTGGCTGATCCCGCGCGCCTCATACCCCGAAGGCCGTGTTGCCTACCTTAAATGGCGCAAGGACTTGCAGCATCATCATGCGAAACGCGCCGGTGAGCTAATGCGCGAGGCTGGCTACAGCGAAGCCGACATCGCGCGTGTAGGCTCCATGCTGTGCAAGGAGCGCCTCAAATACGACGCCGAAGTGCAAACCCTCGAAGACACCATCTGCCTCGTTTTCCTCAAATACGAAGCCCCGGAATTCATCGCCCAGCACGATGACGAAAAAGTCCGCGACATCCTCGCCAAGACAGCAAAAAAAATGTCCCCGCGCGGACTGGCCGAAGCAGGCAAACTCAAACTCGATGAACGCCTGGAAAGGCTTTTGGGCGAGGCGCTTGGCGCGTAGTCTCCCGTCAGGAAATAACAGCGTCGAGTCGCATACCGGCAGCCAACATGACCGGTCGGTCTCCCTCCCCCCTGCGGGGCTAAGGGAGTCACATATCTTGTGCGGGCGTGAATTGCCTTCTTCTCTTCTCCCTTGGGAGAAGAAGGGGCCCGTCGCTCTTGTCTGCGACGGGAAGATGAGGGGGCACCGCAGCCAAATTATTGATACCAGTGTTGCCGCACCCACCCAAAGCAACGGCAATGGGCCCCTCCCTCTCCCAAGGGAGAGGGTAAAAAAGGACAGGCACCTGTCTGCGCGCATACCAAAAAAATGTGTGAATCCCATCGCCTGCGGGGAGGGGGAAGAAGGAGCTACGGTGACAGTGCATTCAAGGGTATTGTCCGTTTACAGAAGGCATTACTGAATGCACTGTCACCGCAACCCCCGTAACCCCACAATGGCAAAATCTTGACAAAGCAGCTACATGTGGCTACATGCAAAACCATGAAAACCCTGTCCATCCGCGATGCCAAGAACCGACTCGCCGAGCTTGCCCGCGAAGTCGAGCAGGGCGAGATTATTGTGGTGACCCGTAATGGCAGGCCAGTGTTTGATCTCGTGCCCCACCGCGCGCGCGGCGGACTCGATTTGTCGGCGGGCCAAGCCTATCTTGCCGCGAAGGGCATCAGCAATCCTGTTCCCTACATTGCCGAGGACTTTGATGCGCCGCTGCCGGAAGACTTTCTATTGCAACCGCTGCCGCAGCCTTGAAAGTCCTGCTCGACACCCATGTCATGCTGGCGCTGCTGAGGCGGGATATTGCCAAGCACTACCCGGCAATCGCGAAGCAACTTTCCGACCCCGAAACACTTGGGCTTGTCAGCGTCGCCAGCCTCTGGGAAACCGCGATCAAGACAAGACTTGGCAAACTCGACCCCGGCATGGCGCTGGAAGACATCGCTGGCTATCTCGAAGCCGTGGGCTTGGCGATCTTGCCGATAAAGGCCGCGCATGTCAGCGCCCTTGCGCAGCCTGAACCCACGACCCGCGACCCCTTCGACCGGTTGCTGCTGGCACAGTGCCAGACCGAGGGCCTGGTTCTGGCAACAGTTGACCGGGCGCTCGCCAGTCACCGCCTGGCGCTGCGGGCCTGAACCATCAGTGCGCCGGTGATTGGGGCCGCTCGATCTTGACATCGAAACGCAGGAAAGCGTCAAAGCCGGCAGCCTTCCGGTAACGCTGTTTCATCTTTCCGGGTAAATTATCATCAGGTGTCGCCTCGACTTCGATCAAGCCGAACCATTCGAGTTTGTGCAGGATGCGGCGGGCAAACATTGATGCGCCCAGATCGTGGTATTCTGGCCCATCGAGGATTTCATTGATGGGCACGGCGCACAGCCTTGTGAGAGTCCCGGCCGTTTGCCATGTGTCGGCGGTCACCGACAGGCACCAGAGTATCAGGCCGATATTTTCCTGCGGCCAAAAATCAACGCGAGACCAATAGTCGAAATAGGCAAGGTTGGTTTTCCAGCACGCGGCGATGAAGAGGAGGCGGTTGAGATTTCCCACATCATCTGCCTTGAGCAGAGCCAATGCCGCCCTGGTCGGCCGCAATTCACCCTTGTAGACCCGGACCAGCCTGGCATTCTCGCAGAAAACCCGCAGCGCGTGCAGCGGCAGGCAATCGCGTTCGTCCACAATCCCCTCGCGCTGGCGCGGGTTCTGGGGGACGTATCCCGGCCATTCGAGGTGATCAATGATGTCGGCGACAAAGACACGCCTGAGGTTTCGTGCGGCTGTGAGCTTTTCCCCGGTCCCAAGGCGCTGCAGAAACATCAGGCCGTTCCTCGCCATCACCGAAGTTGCCATTTCCGAGACTGTGATGACGCTGCCATCGCTGTCAGGCTTGAATTTACGCCATTCATAGGAGTTGGGCGCCAGCGCTGTCCACGCGGGAACAATGCCCTGCAGCCAATCGGTCACCATGTGATGGCTCAAGAACCACGGCTGCATCTATTCCACCCGCACCATAGCCGAAGCCGTCGCGCCCTTTGCGTCGATCACCGAGAGCCGGGCGAAACCCCTGCCCGGATTCTCCCAGACCGATTCGCGACGCTGCTCCATGCTGGCAACAGGTACGCCGTCGGCGAGCCAGGTGAAAGGGGGAATGCCGCCAAGGGCTTTCAGGGCCATGAAGGGGGAGCCCAGATCAATTTTGGCGCCGTCGGGCGGGAAGGCGATCTCCAGGGCTGCATTGCCGGGGCCGTTGCTGGCCACTTGCGGCAGGCCCTTGGGGCGGAAGCGCTGCAGGGCGGCGGGGAGATCGGAGCTGCGCAAAACGGTGACGCCGGGAGGCGCTGAGGCCAAGGCCACACGCCTGGCGCTCACCCGTTGAAACGCCTCAAACAAAATGGGTGCCGCCGCCACGCGGCCGATCAATCCGGGGACAGCGGAATTATCGGGCCTGCCCACCCAAACGGCAATCGTCGTCGCCCCGTCAAAGCCCACCGCCCAGGCATCGCGGTAACCGTAAGATGTACCGGTCTTGTAGGCGATCTTGCCTTCGAGAGCGTTTTCAGGGGCGGGCGCTCCCAGCATCACATCGCTGGTCAGCCATGCCGCTTGTGGCTCCAGCAGGCGGCGGAGTTTGAGTTGTTCAGCGCCGGGCTGCCAGATCAGCTTGATGGAATCACCACCCCGCGCCAGGGCCAGATAAAGCGTTGCCAGATCAGTGAGCCTCGTGCCCGCTCCCCCAAGCCCCACCGCCAGGCCAGGTGCGGCACCCTTGGGCAGCACCAATTCAACCCCGGCATTGCGCATGCGCGCCAGCAGCCGGTCCGGCCCCACCGCGTCCAGCACCTGCAAGGCCGGCACATTCAGCGATTGCTGCAACGCCTCGCGCACCGTGACGGTGCCGTGGAATGCGTCATCGAAATTCTCCGGCGCGTAAGCCCCGTAGCGCACGGCGCGGTCGTCCACGAGGGTTTCGGGGTGAACAATGCCGTCCTCAAAAGCCAAGCCGTAGATGAAGGGCTTCAGCGTCGATCCCGGCGAGCGCAGCGCTATTGCCAAATCCATCTGGCCCGCCCGCTTGGCGTCAAAAAACCCAACCCCGCCCACATGGGCGCGCACCTCGCCGCTGGCATTGTCCACCACAATGATGGCGGCAGCCACATGAGAGCCGATGGCAATGGCGCGCTCATGGGCCAAGGTTTCTAGGCCTGCCTGCAAAGGCCGAGAGATCGTGGTGGAGATCACGCCACTGGTGCTCGACAAGCGTTCCGCCAGATGCGCCGCAAACATCGGAAAAGCCTTGCGCGCTGTGGGAGCGCTTTCAATTTGCGCCGCTGCCGCCTGATCCTCATTGATGATGCCGTAGGCCGCCAGCCGCTCCACCACCCGGTCGCGCGCGCGTTTTGCGTTCACTGGCGCACGGTCCGGTCGCCGCGCTTCTGGCGCTTGCGGCAACGCCACCAGCAAACTCGCTTCCGCAGTGGAGAGATGCCTGGGCTCCTTGCCGAAATAGGCCAGGGACGCCGCGCGTATGCCCTCGATATTGCCGCCATAAGGAGCAAGCGACAGATAAAGCCCGAGGATTTGATCTTTCGTCAGCCGCTGCTCAAGCTGCCAGGCCCGGATCATTTCGGCCAGCTTGTCAGAAAACCGCCGCTCAGGCCGTGGTTCCAAAAGCCGCGCCACCTGCATGGTCAGCGTTGATCCCCCGGAAACAATACGGCCATTCCAAACCGCCTGAAAACTGGCCCGCGCCATGGCCACAGGGTCCACCCCGCCGTGGCTGTAAAAGCGCTTGTCCTCATAGGCCACCAGCATGGCAAGATAGCGCGGGTCCGCGTCCTGAGGGGTGACTGGCAGCCGCCAGAAGCCGTCCCTCGTGGTGAAAGGCCGCAGCAGCCTGCCGTCGCGGTCCTGCACCAGCGTGGAGTAGGTGAGATGATCGCCCAGTGGCGGGGGGCCAAGGCGGCGGAAGAGTTCCGAGAGCTGGAAGCCGGCAACATTGGCAACAAGCATCAACCCCAGCACCGCCACATAAACTATCAACTGCCGGAAAGGGCCCTCATCCGGCCTTCGGCCACCTTCTCCCATGCCAAGGGGCACGGGAGAAGGCGCTTGATGGTTTATGGCCTTCTCCCGTTCGCGCCTTCGCGAATGGGAGAAGGTGCCCGAAGGGCGGATGAGGGCCCTTTCTATCACGGCTCCGGCACCACCACCGTCCCCGTGGCCATCCGCGCATTCACCTCGGGGCGGTACATGTCTTCGACACTTGCCCCCGGATGGGCGTAGGTGCCGGGGGCCACGACGCGGATCATGTAGGCCAAGCGCAGCGCTGCCACTTTGAAGGCCGCGACAAAGCGGTCATCGCGGAACTCGGTGTGGCTGGCCCAGCCGGACTCGGCGATCCAGGAAAGGCTCGCCGTGCTGCCGGATGTCACCAGGGTCGGGTTCTCGATCTCAAAGCCTGCGGGCAGGGGGTCGGAGAGGATGAAGGTGCCGTCCTGCCTGCCATCCGTGGCGCTCACACTCAGCACCACCACCAGCCGCGTATTCTGCTTCACCGAAGCTGGATCAACCTCCGTGCCATCGGGCAGATGATAGCTGCGCGCAATGGTCAGGCCGTTGGACGACGCTGGCTCGGCCACCAAGGGCGAGCCGGAGACAGCAACCACGGCGCGCAAGGACTGGCCGCCCTTGTTCATCACACGGAAATCGCTGTCCAACTCGCCTTCGCCAAAGAGCTTGTAGAGTGTGCCGGTTTCATCCTTGCCGTTCACATTGAGCTTGAGCGCCTTGGCTTCAGCCTGAATGGCCCGCGCCGCCAGCACCATCCACGACATTTCCTGGGTCGAGGCATAGCTGCGCTTGGCCCGCGCCGTGGCCACGCTGGTCAAGGCCGCCTTG
>JANOTU010000004.1:0-4709 GCA_031416515.1 Hyphomicrobiales bacterium | reverse complement strand
AACGTCTCTTTTCGTAGAGGGTGGCACAGGAACGAGCATGTCAACGCGCGGCTTCCAGTCATTCAGAAGCGCCTGAACTGCCTCAACAATGCCCGGAACGGCCGCCATGTCGCCCTTGTTCTTCAACCGGTACAGCAATTCCCCCATTTCAGAACGCTGGGTATCAAACCTTGCATGCCCGAATTCATCATAACCCACAAACACACTGCTCAGAGTGTGTTGGTCCAGGCAAAACCCATCCTGCCACTTCCCGAGCAGTCTTCGCTTTGTAAAATGAGCCATAACGGCGCCAATTTAGTATCTTCTGACATGATTGCAAACGATCCCACGCAGTAACACGACTATCTCAAAAGAGAGCCTCACGACGGCTGAGTGCGAAGATTTCAGAGCACCCCCTCCTCCTGCCGTCTCCCGAGTGGATAATCCGTGAGCGGATTGATTTGGGCCAGGACTGCGATCGCCGCCTCGCAGTCCTTGCGCATTTGGGTTTTCAGCTCTTCGACCGAGTTGAAGCGCTTGTCGGGGCGGATCAGGTCCACCAGTTCAACCAGCATGGTGCGGCCATAGAGGTCGCCGTCGAAGTCGATGAGATAGGCCTCCAGGAATGTGCGGTCGGTGTCAAAGGTCGGGCGATTGCCAAAATAGCCCGCACCCAGCCATGCGGACCCGCCCTTCACGCCCGCGTCGCGCACACGCACGGCGTAGATGCCGCGAAAAGGTTCAACGCCGGGCTCCAGCACAATGTTGATCGTGGGAAATCCCAGGGCGCGCCCGCGCTGGTCGCCGCGCACCACTTCGCCCATCACCGTCCAGTGATAGCCAAGCTCGCGGGCGGCACCGCGCATGTGGCCATGGCGCAGCGCCTGGCGGATGGAGCGCGAGGCGAAGGGCGAATGGATGTCGCCCGCATCGCTCACCTGATCAACAATGGTCACACCAAAGCCGCGCGCCTTGCCGAATTCCACCATCGCCGCCGGATTGCCCTTGCGGCCCCGACCGAAATGGAAGTCATAACCCGTCACCACATGCGCGACACCGCCTAAATGGCGCGCCACAAACTCAGAAGCTTCGAGTGATGAAAGTTCCGCGTTGAAATCCAGCACCGTGGTGAACGTGGCCCCCAGCCCGGCAATCAGCCGCGCTTTCAGGTGAGCTGGCGTCAAGCGGAACACCGGCTCGCTCGGCTTGAAGAAACTTCTGGGGTGCGGCTCGAAGGTGAGCACGCCCCACGGCCTGCCTTCAGCGATCTGGCGAGTCACCTCAAGCAGCTTCTGGTGGCCGCGGTGGACCCCGTCAAAATTGCCAATGGCGACAACTGCTCCCTTCATGGCCAGACCAGATTTCGGACAGTCAAGACAATGCGGGCCTCCGGCACGGCTTCCGCCACCTCGTGTTCCACTGCGGCCAGGCCTGCGGTTGCGTCAGTCACCCCGTCAGCCACCAGCACAACATCGACCCCGAAATTTGCGGCCCCGCGAATATCGGTTTCCGGCCCGTCGCCAATGGCCAGCACATGGTCCTTGCGCACTGGCTGCCCGCAGATCCGCGTGGCCTCGGCAAGGGCCAGATCATAAATCGGCTGATAGGGCTTGCCCGCCATCATCACAACGCCTCCCATCGCCTGATAGATTTCAGCGAGGCTTCCGGCGCAATATAAAATCCGGTCGCCGTGGCGCACGATCTTGTCAGGGTTGGCGCAGATCATGGGGAGCTTCAACACATAGGCCACACGCAGCAGCGCTGCATAATCTTCCAGCGTATCATTGGCGTCATCAAACAGCCCGGTGCACAAAATCGCTTTCGCGTCTTTCAGTTCAGTGCGGGCCACATCAAGGCCCTTGAAAATGGACAGGTCGCGCTCTGGCCCCAGGTGATAGACGCTGCCGCCGCCATGGGCGGCGATCAGTTCGCGCGTCACATCGCCTGATGTCACAACTTCGTCAAAACACCCCGGGTCAACACCAATCTCGGCGAGCTGCTTTCGCACCCCCAGGCTGCTGCGGGGCGAATTGGTGACCAGAATGACGGTGCCGCCGCTGCGGCGATGTTTCGACAAGGCCGCCACTGCGGCGATATAGGGTTTGACGCCGTTGTGGACGACACCCCAGATATCGCAGAGCCACACCGGATATTTTTGTGAATACTCTTCCATCAGGCCGCCCATGTGCGCGATTGGCCGGGCTGATTCTCCTCACCGCGCACCCGGCGCGGCGGCGCCAGATAAGGCCCATAGCCAAAGCGCGCATGTCTGACGGCAAGACTTGCCTGGATTTTTGTCCTGATCGGGCCGCAGATGATTTGAAACTGCATGGCGGCGGCAAACTGGGCAAATTCCGCCAAGCTTGAAGCCGGACCCCGGCCTTGCGCTGCGTCCGCCGGATCGATGCAGAGATACCTGAAACCGGATTTTCGCAGCGACGCCAGATCGAGATCGGCAATCGACACATCTGACAGCGCCAGCGCAGCCCCGCGCTGGCCGAGCCGCGCCAGACCTTTCTTGCCGCCCGCATCAAGTTCAAAAAGCGCTGTGTGGGAAAATTCCAGCACAACGGCCCTGGCGATTTCACCATGATCATCCATCATCCGCAACAAATGGTCAAAATCGGGCTTGGATGCAAGCATGGCCGCGCCCATTGGCACCAGAATCAGCATATCCGGATGCTTGACCAGAAGCCGCGCCAGAACCGGCAGCACCAAGCCAAGCACATGCAAATCCAGCGCTGCCCGCATGCCGCCCTCATCGGCTTTATCCGCCAGATCATCATGCGGGACTTCTGCCCCCGCAGCGCTCGCCAGATTGACCCGTGCCCGGTAATGCACAGGCACCGCCAGCTCAAGCTCAATCACCGGTTCAAGCAAGAGCACAAGACGCTCTTCGTTGCTCGCGGAAAATGTTTCCCGCATGGGCTCTGGTGCGCGACCAGTGTCAGCCTTTTCCACAACATGCCCCACCAGCTCTTTGACACTTTGGCGCAAGGCCCGCATCTCCTCGACCATGCTGCCATCCACCGAACCATGGGGTTGCGAAAATCTTCGCCGCAACACTTCGACATCCGCCCGCAGCGCCTCAAGCGCAGCACCTTGCTCCACAACCTGGCCATCGGTGTCGATCAGTCTGGTCCAGAGCACATAGACCACCGCCATCAGGCCAGCCGATACCAGCAGAATGGCGCCGGGCGCCGAGTAAAGCCCGGTCAATCCGAAAACCGTCAGGAAAAATGCGCAAGCGCCCGCAAACAGCGCAAAGATTACGAGGCCCAGGACAATGGACCGCTCCCGCCGGGGCACCTCGGTATATTTCTCACGCACCTAACTGAAAACCCAACCCTGCCTCAAGGTTGGCCAATCTACACCATTACGCCACTGATGCCAGCACCTTTGGCAGCTTGTCACAGAAGATTTCATCAATCTGGTTTTCGGTGATGATCAAGGGCGGTGATAATGCGATGGTGTCGCCGGAAATGCGGAACATGATGCCGTGGTCATGGAAAGCATTCTCCATGGCCTTGTAACAGCGCAGTCCCGGCTTGCCCTCAACCGGCTTGATGTCAATTCCCGCCACCAGCCCGATAGTGCGGATGTCCTCGACCATGGGGTTGCCCTTGAGCGTGAAAGCAGCATCGGCAAACATATTCTCCAGCTTTGCCGCGCGCGCGAACAAATCCTCGTCGCGGTAAAGGTCCATCGTGGCAACGCCTGCGGCTGCGGCGATCGGGTGGCCGGTGTAAGTGTAGCCATGGAACAGCTCGATCACATGATCAGGCCCGGTCATGAAGGCGTCATAGATTTTCTGGCGGCACATCACCCCTCCCATCGGCACCGTGCCGGAGGTCACCCCCTTGGCAAAGGTCAAAAGATCGGGCAGCACGCCGAAACGCTCAGCCGCGAAAGCGGCACCCAGGCGGCCAAAGCCGGTGATCACTTCATCGAAAATCAGCAGAATGCCATGCTTGTCGCAAATCTCGCGCAGGCGCTTGAGATAGCCTTTGGGGGGCGGCAGCACACCTGTCGAACCCGCCATCGGCTCGACAATGACAGCGGCAATCGTCGAGGCATCATGCAGCGCCACCATGCGCTCCAGATCATCGGCAAGATGGGCGCCCCACTCCGGCTCGCCGCGCGAATAGGCCTGTTCCTTGCGGTTATAGGTGTGCGGCAGGTGATCAACCCCGGCCAGCGCTGTGCCAAACATCTTGCGGTTGGCCACCATGCCGCCCACCGAGATGCCGCCAAAATTAACCCCGTGATACCCGCGTTCGCGGCCAATCAGCCTGGTGCGGCTGGCCTGGCCAATGCTGCGCTGATAGGCAATGGCGATCTTGAGGGCTGTATCAGCGGCCTCCGAGCCTGAGTTGCAGAAAAACGCATAGTTCAAATCTCCCGGCGCCATGGTGGCAAGCCTGGAGGCCAGTTCAAAAACCTTTGGATGGCCAAACTGAAATGTCGGCGCAAAATCCAGCTCGGCTGCGGATTTCTGGATGGCCGCAACAATGGGCTCGCGGCAATGCCCGGCATTGGTGCACCATAGTCCAGCGCTGCCATCAATAATGGCGCGGCCACCCATGTCATAATAATGCATGTCCTTGGCCCGCGCCACCATGCGCGGCCGCTGCTTGAACGCCCGGTTGGACGTGAACCCCATCCAGAACGGCTCCAGATTGTTGGGCGAAGGTTCCCATGTGGCGGCGATTTGCGGCTTGGTCATTGAT
>JANOTU010000003.1:0-2957 GCA_031416515.1 Hyphomicrobiales bacterium | reverse complement strand
AGGCCCCCTCCGTCATGCTTCGCATGACACCTCCCCCGCAACGGGGGGAGGATAAGAAGTGGATACTCACTTTGCCAGCAGCCCCCATCCTTCAGCTTGACCATGTGACCAAGCAGTTCCCCGGTGTGCGGGCGCTGCATGATGTGGGACTGGCGCTTTACCCTGGACAGGTGACTGCCCTTCTCGGCGAGAATGGTGCTGGAAAATCGACCATTGTCAAAATCCTCACCGGCATCTACCGCCCTGATGCGGGCGCCATCCGCATCAATGGCGAGCTTGCCTCCTTCATCAGCCCGCGTGACGCCTGGGCCAGGGGGATTACCGCCATTCACCAGGAAACGGTGATGTTCGATGATCTCACGGTGGCTGAAAATATTTTCATGGGCCACATGCCGGTGCAGCATGGCCGCATTGTCAACTGGAAGGAGATGCGTCAACGCGCGGCGGATCTGCTCGCCCGCGTCGATGCTGATTTCAGCCCGGACATTTTGCTGAAGCGGCTTGGCGTGGCGCAAAAGCATCTCGTGGAAATCGCCCGGGCACTTTCGCATGATGCCAAAATCGTCATCATGGATGAACCCACTTCAGCGCTTTCGGCGCGCGAGATTGACGATCTGTTCCGCATCGTCGATCAATTGAAGGACGAAGGGCGCGCTGTGCTGTTCATCTCCCACAAATTCGATGAGATTTTCCGTGTGGCCGACCGCTGGGTGTGCCTGCGCGACGGCGAGCATGTGGGCGAGGGCCTGATCGCGCAAGTCACATCAGCCGAACTGGTGAAGCTGATGGTGGGGCGCTCCATCGATCAGGTTTTTCCGAAACGCGAGGTGGTGATCGGCGCGCCCGTGCTTGAGGTCGAGGGGCTTTGCAATCCGACGGAATTCGCTGATGTGTCATTCACGTTGCACAAGGGTGAAATACTTGGGTTCTATGGGCTGGTGGGAGCCGGGCGTTCCGAGACCATGCAGGCGCTGTTCGGCATCACGACACCTTCCGGCGGAACAGTGCGGCTTAAAGGCAATGTGGTTTCGCTGAAAAATGCCACCGAAGCCATTGCGGCGGGGATTTCCTATGTGCCCGAAGACCGCCAGGAGCAGGGCGCGGTTCTGCCGCTGGGCATTCGCGAGAACATCACGCTCGCCAGCCTGGCGCAGCATGTGCGCGGGTTTTTTCTTTCGAGACAAAGCGAACGCGAGGTGACCCGCAAGCTGGGCGAACGGCTTTCCATCAAGGCGGCGAACTGGGAGCAGAAAGTTTCTGATCTATCGGGGGGCAACCAGCAGAAGGTTGTGATCTCCAAATGGCTGGCGACCAATCCGCAAATCCTCATCCTCGATGAACCCACCAAGGGCATCGACATCGGCTCCAAATCCGCCGTGCATGAGTTCATGGGCGAGTTGGTGGCGGAGGGGCTGGCCATCATTCTGGTGACATCGGAGCTTCCCGAGGTGATGGGCCTCGCTGACCGCATCATGGTGATGTATGAGGGCCGCATTGTGAAGAGTTTCGCGCGGGGGCAAGCCAGCGCGGAACAGATTGTGACGGCGGCCACCGGCGGAGGCCACGCATGAGCCTGCTCAAGAACCGCGAATTTGCTCTGGGGCTGGTGATACTGGCCTTGATCGCCGCCATCGGCATTCGCGCGCCCGTCTTTGTAACGCCAGCCAGCCTCATCAATATCCTTACCGACACATCCTTCCTGTTCATGCTGGTGCTGGCGCAGATGACGGTGATCCTGACCCGCGGCATTGATCTTTCGGTCGCCGCCAATCTGGCGCTTTCCGGCATGATCACAGCGCTGGCGTCGCGGGCCATGCCCGAGATGCCGGTTGTCCTTGTACTGATGATTTCAACCCTGTGCGGGCTGGGCCTCGGCCTCATCAACGGAGCGCTCGTCGCTGGCCTTGGCATCCCGCCCATTGTGGTGACACTGGGAACGCTTGCCATCTACCGTGGCCTGATCTTCGTGGCGGCCGGCGGGCAATGGCTCACCTCAGATGACATGACGCCCGCCTTCCTCACTTTTCCGAAATCAACCCTGCTTGGTGTTCCCATCCTCATCGTCATCGCAGCCGCGGTGATCGCGGGCTTTGCCTTTTTCCTCAACTACACCCGAACGGGGCGCGCCCTTTATGCCGTGGGCGGCAATCCGCTGGCAGCGCGCTATTGCGGCATTGATCTGGGTTCCCAGCAATTGCTGGTCTACACGCTGGCCGGCGCTGTCTCAGGCCTGTGCGGCTATCTCTGGGTCTCGCGCTACGGCATCGCCTATGTCGATATTGCGCAAGGCTATGAACTTACCATCATCGCGGCCTGCGTGATTGGCGGGGTCTCAATCGCGGGCGGCGTCGGCACGGTGACGGGCGCGCTCATGGGGGCGCTGTTCCTCGGCATTGTTGTCAATGCGCTCCCCGTCATCAATGTCTCACCGTTCTGGCAGACGGCTATATCGGGCGCTGTCATTCTCGCTGCTGTCATCGTCAATGCGCGCGCTGAGCGGCGCAGCGGCAAGCTCATTCTGCCGGAAGCCCGCCGCCTTGCCGGAGCCGCCAAATGAAGGCCCGCTATGATGTGGCCGACGCAGCCCCGCGCCGGATAAGCGAGTTCCTGCTGCGCTGGGAAACCATCCTGGTGGCGCTGCTTGCCGCAGTGATGATCGGCAACACATGGCTGTCGCCCTACTTCCTCGATATTTACAATCTCTCCGACGCCACGTTCAATTTCTCCGAAAAAGCCATCATCGCCCTGGCCATGGCGCTGCTCATTCTGGTGCGCGAGATCGACCTTTCGGTGGCGGCGATCATTTCGGTGTGCTCGCTGGCCATGGGACTGGCGGCGCAAGGCGGCGCTGGAACAGTGCCGATCATTTTCATCGGCCTTGCTGTGGGGCTGGCTTGCGGGGCCTTCAATGGCTATCTGGTGACCCGCATCGGGCTTCCCTCCATCGTTGTCACCAT
>JANOTU010000002.1:0-4433 GCA_031416515.1 Hyphomicrobiales bacterium | reverse complement strand
CAGCGCCACGCCGTATTTGCGGCCAATGGTGTCTGCTTCATCGGTGCGCTGAAGGAGTTTTTCTGGCTCGCCGAGGAAATCGAACACCTGTGCTCCCAATGTCAGGGCAAAGGCCAGGTCAAAGGGGTGGTTGCGCCGCCTTGCATGATCGTCCTTGGCATCGCTTGCCGCCACGGCCTGATCGGGATAGCCCAGCATCCACAGATATTGCGAACGATAAACACCCTCGCCGGTGAGGGGATCATTGTTGGTCACCTGGGCAATGTGCCAGTGCCGCTGCGAATCATGCATGGCATGAAGCAAGTCCCCGTGTTCCCGCGCGGCGATGAAATCGCCCAGCCAGAAGGACGATGCCGATGCGGCGCGGTGTCCGACGATCACCAGGCTGTCGTCACCTGTCTCCTCGCCCGTCACCAACAGATTTTGCGCCCACACCAGCGAGGCGGCAAGTCTGTCAACGCACATTGCGTGCACGCAAAGGGCATGCAGGATTGGCAGGTAGCCTTTGTGATGTTGAAGCGAGCGGGCCAGAGACCATGCGGGTTCAAGCACCGTCTCCAATTCAGGATGGCCCCAGCCGCGCTGGGCCACAAGGGCTGGTCCCAGGGCGGCGCGCAGTTGCAATTCGGCGATGTCTCGCGCTGGCGCTGGCGGCAGGGCTTCGATCAGGTTCAGACCTTTGCGCAAATGCGTGACGGCTTCAGGCACGGCAAAGCGCTGCATGGCGACTTCGCCCGCGCACAGCCAGAGCGGCACTGCCGTTTCAGCATCGCCCGCCGCGTCATAGTGTTGCGCCAGCACTTCTGGCTCGCGGTTGCGCATGTCAGGGCTGCGTTCCTCCAGCAGCCGCGCCAGTTTTGCATGCAGCGGTCGGCGATGGCTCTTGAGCAGCGACTCATAGGCCACGTCCTGGATCAGCGCATGTCTGAAGACATAATTGGCCTGTGGTTTAATACCTTCGCAGGTGGCAAGGCCCGATGCTGTCAACTGCGTCAGGCCTTCATCCAGGTTTGCCTCGTCCAGTTCTTCAAGAGCCGCCAAAAGCTCGTAGCTGAAGCTGCGGCCAATCACGGCGCCAATCTGCGCTGGCCGCTTGGCCTTGAGCAGCCGGTCAAGCCGCGCGGTCAGCGAGTCGCGCAAAGTCTCTGGAATGGATATGCCAAGCGATGCGCCAGAATAGACATAGCGATCGCCTGCCACGATCAAATCGCCTGACTCAATAATGGTGCGGGTCAGTTCTTCGACAAAAAGCGGCACGCCGTCGGTTCTGGCGATGATCTGTCCGACAATTTCCGCCGGCAGTGATTTCCCTCCGGCCACACGGGAAATTATTTCCTCACTGTTTTCCGCTGTCAGTCTGGCGATATCGAGCGTGGTGACATGGCCCTCATCCGGCCAGCGGGGCTCGAATTCCGGCCTGTAGGTAACCAGCGCCAACTGCGGAATGCCCGGGAGCTGCTTCACCCATAAATCCAGGATGTCCAGCGTGGTGGGATCGGCCCAGTGGGCATCCTCCAGCAGCAACAGGCAGGGGTTGGAAAACGCTGCCGCTTTGACCATGGCCGCCAGGACACGCATGGTTTCAAGCTTCGCCAGGCGCGGCGAGATTTCCAGCGGACCATAGCGTTCCTGAAAGGGGATCGACATCATCGCGGCGACGAAACGCACATCCTCGCGGGGCAGCCCGCTTGTCACGGAGAACAGGGCTTCAAGCTTGTTGAGCTTCGAGTCTGCCGGCTCATCGCGGCGGAGATCAAGCTCTGCCACGAGATGGGCCACAACCGGGTAGAAGGCGCTGTTGAGGTGGAATGGCGAGCACTGGAACCGCAAAGTCTGAAAGCCGTTGCTTTCAAGATATGCGGCAAATGCGCTTGCTACTCCACTTTTGCCGATGCCAGGCTCACCGCGCAGCGCCACCAACTGGCCAGCGCCTTTTGCCTGAATGGCGTTCCAGCGCTCCAGTAGAATGTCCATCTCACGCGCGCGCCCGATCAGCGGGGTGCGGTCCTTCTGCGCTGGATTAAACCCGCGCGCCCGAAATATCCGGCTTGGACCGGCAATTCCCTTGAGGGCGTGTTCGCCCAAATCCTCGCACTCCAGCTCGTGGCCAGCGAGGCGGCGAACACTGGGGCTGACAACAACGTTGCCGGGAGCGGCAACACCCTGAAGCCGGGCGGCAAGGTTCATGGTTTCGCCAACCGCGTTTCGCCCATCCGGCGACACCACCACAATTCCTGTGGCGATGCCGATGCGGACTTCGAGTTTTTTTGTGTCGGGAATGTCGATGCGCGTCATCGCCTCGACAATTTCAAGACCGGCGCGGATGGCCCGCTCGGCCTCGCGCTCGTGGGCCAGGGGGTAGCCGAAAAAGGCGATGATGCCATCGCCCAGGCGCTGGAATACATAGCCATCATAGCGCGCCACACAAGCAGCGCAGGCGTCCTCATAGCTGCGAATGATGTCCTGAAGGACTTCGGTGTCAATGCGCTGGGCGCGCTCGGTGAATCCCACCATGTCGCAAAACAGCACCGTCAGATGCCGCCGCTCTTCGGCGGTCGCTACGGTTTCCGGCTGCTGGGTTGCGAGCAGCGCATGGAGAATGCGCTTGCGCGGGCCAAAGGGAATCCCAAGCTCCTTGAGATCATCATTGCTGAGGATTGCGAGGGTTTTGAGATCTACATCATTTTCGGCGAATGTCGGCGCGTATTGGCCAAGGCCGAGCGAATCCAGCAATTCTGAAACTGACAGCATGAGCTAGCTTGCGCACAGAATGCGGCTGCGCTCAACCAGAATTCCGTTGCCCAGCAGCCAAATGGCGATGGACAAGGCGGATTTGAGGGGCAAGTGGTTCCAGGACTTGGCAATCTGCAAAGGTGTTGCGTGTGGCGGCAGGCGCAGCATCAAGGGGGCCAGTTCGTGGCCATTCAGATAAGCCAGCGGCGTTTCCAGCCGGGGGTGACGCAGGGCCTTTTTGACGACAACAAAATCACCCTCGATGCAGGGAAGATCGGCGATGACAAGATCGGGCGAGAGCACCACGGACCTTGTGGTGAGATATTGCGCGTCAACCGGGAGTGCCGGAACATCTGGTTCCGCTGGCGCGGCGCGATATCGCCAGAAGTCGCTCTCCCAGCGCAAGGCCGCCGTGGCATAGTGACTGCCTGCCCAGCGGCGGTGGCGGTCTGAAGCCTCTTTCATGCTCGATTGATAAAACTGCATGGCCGCCGCTTGGCTAGCTGGCTTGCGCAGCAGGGTGTTGACCACCACAGCTCCGGCAAGAGCGCTCTGGATGGCCTTCTGCACACCGCTGGATGAGATGGGATCAAGGGCGAGCGCCGCATCGCCCAGGGCAATGCATTTCGATGTGATGATTTCGCTGGCGAGACAGGGTGTGGCATCGGTTGCCAGCACGGGCCCGGCCAGGCCTGCGTGGCACCCTGTCATCAGCGACGACCTGGCCAGCAATTCATGGAACCGTGTTTCAAGCGTGCCGGAGCGGCGAAAGGTCTTGGCGTCAACGAAGACCAGCGTGTTGTAACTGCCATCCGGCAGCGGCACGCCCCAGTACCAGCAATCGCGGCCAGCCTCGATGCGCGGCTGCGCCGGCAGATTGCGCCCGCGCCAGTAACCATAGAGGGCCAGTGTCGCGGGGCCGTGGCGCTGTTTGCGCCCCCCGCTGCGGCCACGGGCATCGGCCAGGAAGTCAGCGTGGACATTCTGGCGCAGGCCCGCGTGGTCGATGGTGATGGTCCAGCCCTGGGGATTGAGTTCGCGGTGGACGACATGGGCAGGCTGCAAGACATTGACACCCAGCGCCTGCGCCCGGGCCAGCAGCAATTGATCAAAGCGGCCCCGGTCAACCAGCAGGCCCTGCTCGCGGGCATCCTCGCGGATTTGGGGGGCGGCCCCCCACGACACCATAACTTTCTGCACTCGCAAGAAACCCGCAGCTTCAACGACTTCGCGGGCACCGGTTGCTTCGAGCAAGGGCAGGACACCGGGGCTGAGCGATTCACCCAGATGACTGCGCGGAAACGCAGCGCGTTCGATCAGGTAGACGTCGTGGCCCAGCTGCGCCATGCGGGCTGCGAACGTGCTGCCCGAAGGTCCGGCGCCGATAACGCAAATTGTGGCCCGCTTTGTCATCTGACACACTATACCAGCATTCATGGGGTTTGGGGGCGGCGGCCGGGGAGGAGGAAGCGAAGGGACGCGCGGGCGCTCACCTTTGCGGAAATGCCGGAGCCGCAAGTCCGGGGAAGGCAGGCTACAGGGCAATCGGGTAAAGCTGGCATTCTTTGGTTCTCCGTTTGGGGGCGGCAACATGGCCGCGTCATGCCGACTGGCGATCTGGCGCTTCGCCCGGTTATCCCGTGGCAACAGGCAAAGCGGTGCCTGCTGTGGTCCCATGTTTGGAGACCGGATGAAAAAGA
>JANOTU010000001.1:0-7118 GCA_031416515.1 Hyphomicrobiales bacterium | reverse complement strand
CCGAAGCTGCCATATGCGGCTGAGGAACGGCTGGTGACTCATCCTTGCCAACGGCAAGCCCCGCAATATGAAAAGGGCGGATTCAGCGCGCGCTTCAGTAACATTTTTTAGCCGGACTTGACGGCGCAATGCGTGCAGCACTTCCAGATCAATAACTTCCGGGGCGATCAAATCCTGGTCTGAGACTGCAAGTCGACGTCGTATGGCTTCGGTGTCAGGCTCGACGAGCATGAGACCAAAAACCAGCGAAGCATCCAGTACGATCAAAGGCTGTCCCGATGATGCCGGATCATTTCAGCGCTTGTTTCCTTGAGTTCGAGCGGCTCAAGCTGTTTCATGCGCTCAGCGATCTCATCCCATGTGGGCTTGTCGAGGTCGTTATCGATCAGCCGCTTCACATACTCAGTGATCGTCATGCCTTTTGACGCGGCTCGCGCCTTGAGCTTCCGGTGCTTGCTGGCCGGAACATTCCTGATCTGGACGTGCTTATTCATGTCCAAAACATAGTTTCATGCGCGGCGCTTGTCAAATTCGGGCCTTGCGGGGCGGGGGGCTACAAAATTGTAATTACTGCGGTGTGGCCTGTTGTCTTCGCCAGTTTCCGGTCCCGTGTAATCACCCGAATATCCAGGAGCCTAGCCAGAGCGACATAGGCCGCGTCATATGTAGAAACATTGTGGCGTAGCCTCCAGATGTCGGAGACAAGTTCGGAGACATCAAATCGCAGGAGGTTGAACAACTGAAAGTCAGCGATGGCGCTCCGGGCGCGCGCGGCGGTTATGTGGCCACCCAGTTCAAGCCTTCGCAAACCGCTCAAGAACTCAACATCGATGAAATTTGGCGCTGCGTGCCAGTCCTCGGCATCTGCAATCGCCACAAGACTTTCCATGTCCTCGGTCACCAGAAGGGCATCTATGATGGCCGAAGCATCAATGACGATCAACGGTTGTCGCGCTCCTGCCGGATCAGTTCTGCTGCGGAGACTTCGAGGTGAACCGACTTGCGGCGCTTCAGCTTGGCATAGAGCTCCGCCATTGTTGGCCTGTTGGCGAGTTCCGGCACTTCCTGGCGCAAATAATCAGAAACACTGATACCCGCGGCTTTGGCGCGAGCCACCAAAGCGCGGTGCTGGTCGGGCGACAAATTCCTGATCGGCACAAACTTGTTCATGCGCGAAACATAGTTTCATGCGCGGCGCATGTCAATTTCGGGCCCGGCGCGGAATGCCGATGCGGTGGCCAACTTGGGGCGGAATGGCCAAGGATTTATGGGCTTCGCGCAGGGCGGTGATGCTTTGCAGGACATCTTCGGGAAAGGGTGCGGATTTTTTGGTGGCCAGGCCCACGTGCATCACCATGTTTTCGCTGACGGAGGCCAGCCAGCCTTCTGCGGCGTGGGACATTTGCTGGACATAGTGGACGCGCTTTGAATCGAAGTCGAGGCATTGCAGGGTGATGCGCACGTCATCGCCGGCGTGCAGTTCGCGGATGTAAGTTATGTGCGCCTCAAGGGTGAAGAAGGAGCAATTGGCGCGGGCCACATAGTCGGCCCCCAGGCCCAGAAGCCCAAAAGCCTCATCGCCGCAGCGGTCGAAGAGGACATTGTAATAGGCCATATTGAGATGGCCGTTGTAGTCGGTCCACTGCTCCTCGACCTTCTGGATGGAACCTGTGAAGGGTGCTGGAAAATTCATCGCGGAATCCTTTGAACCTGCTAAACTTGAGAGCATGGATAGCCCGAACGCCAAGAACAGCACAACTCAAGCCGTGGCCGAAATCCGCGAACTGCTTGGCGACCGGCTGTCGCTGGCCCCGGCGGTGCGCGAGCAGCATGGCAAGGACCAGACGTGGAATCCGGGAGCACCCCCTGATGCGGTGGCTTTTGTGCGCGAAACCGCTGAGGTGCAGAAGATTGTGCAAATCTGCGGGACGTATGAAACGCCAGTTATTGCATATGGCACCGGCACTTCGCTGGAGGGGCATTTTACAGCGCCCTTTGGTGGCATTTCGGTTGATCTTTCGCAGATGAACAATATTCTCGCCGTCAATGCCGAGGACCTGGATGCGCGGGTTGAAGCTGGTGTCACCCGCAAAACGCTGAATGCGCATTTGCGTGATTCTGGATTGTTTTTTCCGGTTGATCCCGGCGCTGATGCCAGCCTGGGCGGCATGGCGGCGACCAGGGCTTCGGGGACCAACGCGGTGCGCTATGGCACCATGCGGGAGAATGTTCTGAATGTGACCGCTGTCATGGCCAATGGCGAGGTGATCCGGACGGGGAGCCGGGCGAAGAAATCTGCCGCAGGCTATGATCTCACCCGGTTGCTGGTGGGATCAGAAGGCACGCTGGGGATTATTACCGAAGTGGGGCTCAGGCTTTACGGCATTCCGGAATCGATTGTGGCGGGGGTGTGCCCGTTTCCGAATGTGGAGGCCTGCTGCAACGCCACCATTCAGGCCATTCAGATGGGCCTGCCCATTGCCCGCATTGAACTGGTCGATGCCGAGCATGTGAAGGCTTTCAATGCCTATTCCAAGATTGATCTGAAAGTGACGCCAACACTGTTTCTCGAATTCCACGGCAGCGCGGCTTCAACGCGCGAGCAGGCGGAGACTTTTGCGGGCATTGCTGAGGAACTGGGCGGCGGGCCGTTTGACTGGGCCTCAAAAGAAGAGGACCGGCAGAAATTGTGGCAGGCGCGCCATGACGCGTTCTGGGCCACCAAGTCATTGATGCCGGGGAAAGATGCTTTTGCCACTGATGTGTGTGTGCCGATTTCACGGCTGGCCGAATGCGTGACCGAAACCCAGAAAGACCTTGAAGCAAATGGGCTCTATGGACCGATTGTCGGTCATGTGGGCGACGGCAATTTCCATGTGGTGCTCTATTGTGATCGCAATGATGCGGACGAAGTGAAGCGCGTGCAAAGTGTTTATGGCCGCCTGATTGACCGGGCCATTGCCATGGAAGGAACATCCACCGGCGAGCATGGGATTGGCGCTGGCAAGGTTGCCTACATGGAACGCGAGCATGGGCCGGCGCTGGCCTTCATGCGCGACATCAAGCGCGCGCTTGATCCAAAAAACATCATGAACCCCGGCAAGAACGCCGCCATTTGAATGACACAATGATAGGGTAAGTATATTCCCATGAAGCTCTGGAAATCCCCCGTCCTCTATATCGGCGTGCTGCTCGTTCTGGCGCTGATCGCGGCCCTGGCTGCGCCTTTTGTCGTCAACTGGGATTCCTACCGCGCTGATCTCGAAGGCTATGGCCGGAAACTCACGGGCCGCGAGGTGACCATTTCCGGGTCCATATCGGCCAGCCTGTTTCCGTGGCCCAGCCTGACGGTGGAAAATGTCCATGTCGCCAACCCGCCGGGGATGAATGACCCTGAATTCGCCGAAGCCGCGCGCATCACCGCGCGGATGCAGCTTGGCGGGCTGCTCAATGGCGATCTCCGGGTTGAGAGCATCGAGATTGATCAGCCGACCATTACCTTCGAGCGCCAGCCCGAGGGACAGGGCAACTGGAATTTCCAGTCCGAAGCAAACCTCAACGACGTTCTGGACCGCGTCAAACTGGACCGGGTCACTCTCACAGACGCAACTGTGCGCCTGATCGACCGCCGCCGCGCGCCCGGTGTGATTGAACTCAGGATGCGGGCGGTGTCGCTGGCCTCTCCCGGTATCACCGGGCCGTGGCGCTTGACAGCGGATCAGGTTGAGACGGCAGGCCAGAATTTTGCCCTTTCGCTCAGCACCTCCACCTGGACGGCTGATCAACCTTTACAGTTTTTTCTCCGCGTCAGCGGGGTTGGCGGCACGGGCCTGGCCTACTCCTTCGACGGCGCTGCGGAGAAAGAGAAGGTGACAGGCGTGTTTGAAATTCTTCCCGCCAGCGAGGAAGAAACCAACGCCGACGCCAAGGGCCAATTGCGGGCCTTGGCCTTCCGCTCCAGTATGACCGCCACTTTTGATGCCGTCGCCTTTGACGCCATCGCCATCGGCCCACGTGATCCCAAAGACGGCGCCACCATTGCCACGGGCAGCGCCAGGCTGGCTTTAGGCTCAAGCATCAAGGCCGAGGTTGATCTCACAGCGCCGCGCATTGAGCTTGAAACGCTGACTGGCGCTGCGGCTTATCAGGTCTTGCGCGAAAGCGGGCAACTGACCCTTGTTGACAGCTTCCTCGCTATCCTGCCGGAGGGCGTTGAGCTTACGGCTGCCTTCAAGGTGGGCACACTGAAAGCCGGCGGCGAGACCTTTGAGAACATGACGCTGCGCGGCGAGGCCAGCCACGAGGTGATAAGGATCCGCGAGCTTTCAGCGTCGCTGCCCGGACGGTCGCGCGCCTTGTTTCAAGATGCGGTTTTCTTTCCCGGAAAGGCAGGATCAGAAATTGCGGGCAAGTTGGCCTTTGAATCCAGCGACCTCAAGGCGTTCACAACCTGGGCCTGGCCAGAGGCAAAGGCCAGCATCGCTCAAGTTTGGACGGGCAGTCGCGGCCGTTTGAAATTTCAGACGGATGTGAGCCTCTCAACCTCTGAGCTGAAACTGGCGCGGACCGAATATGAAATTGACGGATTGCCGGGCACAGTTGATTTCTCTGTGGCTCTGGGCGGCAAGGGCGCCATTGAACTCCGCATTGCTGCAGAGAAACTTGATATCGACACCTATGCGCCAAATGGCATTCAGGCTGCATCAGGCCAAGACCAATCAGGCCTCGCCACACTGCTGGGCTACATTGCGCCGACCAAGGATTCGCGCGATTTGGCGCTGACCATGCAGGCCGGTGAGTTGCTGCTCAACGGGGTGACGGCCTCGGACGTGGCGGTTGATCTCGTATCAGCCGCCAATGGCCTTGATCTTCGCACCCTGGAGATTGGCTCAGTGGGAGGAGCCAAGCTTGATGCGGTAGGACTTATTCTTGATACGGGCTCAGGGCCGGACGGCACCATCAACGTGACCGTGGAGGCCAGGGATCCGCGGGGAATGTTGCGCTTGTTTGGCGTGGTGCCCGCAAATGTCGACCCCAAATGGACAACCGTGCTTGGGGCCACAAAACTCAAGGGCAGCATCAATGTCAAAACCGAAGCCACAGGTCCAGTGACGGGCTTTGACATCGCCGGCACCAGTGGCGGCTTTGAGCTTGCGGCCCTGGGCAATGTGGCGAGCGCTCCGAGCTTTGAGACCATGGAGATGGGCGGCACCATCAATCTGAAATCAGCCAGCAGCGCCAAGCTGGCCTTGTTGGCGGGACTTGATCCTGTGACGGAGAGCAAGGAGCCATCGAGTTTCAGCGTCACCGCGTCTGGCTCTCTGGCCAAGGGTTTTCTGGCGGAGATCAATGTCGAGGCTTACGGCGCCCAGCTTGATTATGATGGCACCGTCGGCATTGGCGGACGCTGGCTGCCCGGTGACGGCAAGGTATCGCTGCGCAGCACGGAGATTGAACTGTTGCTGGGGGCCATGGGCTTGCCGCAGGCAACGCTTCCTTCGGGCTCACTGGTGCTGGACGCAGACGTGAAAACCGATGGTGCGACTTTGAGCCTGCCCGCAATTGAAGGCCATTTTGGCGAGAACGACGTAACCGGCAATCTGACGCGCGCGGGCGATGGGCGGCTCGCTGTGGCACTTTCCACACAGAGCGCTGATCTTCGTGATCTACTTGGGGCCGTTTATCTGAACTGGAATGGTCTTGCCCCTGAACCTGAATCAGGTTTTGCGGCGACGACCCCGCTGAACCTCAGCGGTGAACTCCGCCTTGATCTCGCCAGCCTCAGGATCAGCGACGAGGTGGAGGTTCCCAAGGCCAAAATTGTGATCACGGCGGCACCGGGCGAGACGCGGGTCAGCATGAGCGCTGCTGCTGAGGCGCCGCGCCTTGACATCACCGCGCGCGGAGACGGCAAGCGGATTATTAACGGCGCATTGCGGATGCCGTTTGATCTGGCAAAGAATTTGAATTTGGCTGGCGGCAACCCTGTAGCTGAAGGCAAGGGTTGGATTGATGTTGAATTCCAGGGTGAAGGGCGCAGCCCGGGCGCCGCCCTCTCAGCGCTGAAGGGCAAGGGCGCTTACTCGGTCAAGGATTTGAAGCTGGTCAGCATCTCGGCCCCGGAGTTTGGCATGAAACTTGAGGAGGCAAAGGATGGCGCCGGCCTCAATGCCGCATTTGACGCATTGCGGAGCGCTGAGTCTGGACTGCTTGGCGGCGATGCTGAGGGGACGATTGCGATTGAAAATGGCGCCATGGTGTTTTCGCCGGTGGCAATTGCAGCGCCTGAAGCCGATGCCACCGTGAGCTTCAGCGTTGAACCGGCGGTGGGCGCAGTTGATGCCAAGGTGAAACTCAAGCTGAAACAGCAGGCTGACTGGCCGGAGGTGACGATCATCTATGCGGGGCCTGCCAAAGCCTTGGCGCGCAATGAGGACAAGACCGAGCTTGCCACGCTGCTTGGCAACGCCATCATGAGCCGTGGCGTTGAGGAGCTTGTGCGCCTGCAGGCGGAGGAAAAACGCCTCGCCGACGAGCAGGAAAAAATCCGCGCCGAGGATGAAGCGAAGCTCGTGGCCTATTACGCCCAGCGCGATGAACTCCGCCTGCGCGCCCGCGAACTGAAAGTCCACGCCGAAATGCGGGCCGCAGCGGCGGCAGAGATCCGCGCCAGGATCGAAGCTGAGCGTCAGATCAATGCTGCCATCAGCGTGGCTGAACTGAAGCAACGCCAGCGCGAACTCCGCATCCACCGCCGCGTGGCCAAAGTGCGGCCGAAGCCAGAACCCGCAGAAACTCCGCCGCTTCCCTACACGCAGCAGCCCGTGGAGCAGTAGGAGAGCGAGAAGCTGCGACCATTCGTCAATATTTACTCTTTATCACGTTGCAGCAGCCAGACGCGGATGGCGCTGGAGAGGTTGCGGGGGCCGCGGGTTTTATCGATTTCGGCCACCAGTGCCGCGACTGAGGTTTGGCGTTTGGCCGCGGCCTCGGTGAGGGCTGTCCAGAATTCGGGTTCCAGGGAAATGGACGTGCGGTGGCCAGCGATGGTGAGCGAGCGCTTCAAGTTTGCCGCCATCTTCCTCCCCCCGTTGCGGGGGAGGTGTCATGCGGCACGC